>SVQF01000017.1 GCA_015065445.1 Oscillospiraceae bacterium
GGCAACAACTTCAACCTTGCCCTTCCACTCACCGTGAAGTCTTAATGATTCTTTTCTATAGTCCATAGTTTTTCCTCCGGAAAATTTATGAATGCGGAATGCGGAATTATAGGGTGGCGTTGCCCACACCCGATTATAAATGTCGTGTGCAGCACCATCTAATTCCAAATTCCTAATTCCGAATTCCGAATTATCTTTCAATATGTGCCTTAACTTTGTAATCCTTATCGTAGCCGGTGTAGCCCTCTTCCCACGGGAACGTGTAGTCAAGACCGAGCTCGTCACGCACTGCGTTGATTTCGCCCTGTACAGACTCGTTAATCGGCACGCCGTGAGGCTCACGTTCTTTCCAGATTTCGTACTCTTTTTCGCCTGCGATATAGATTCTGTCCTCGCCGGGTGCTTTTCTTGACGCACGGATTGTGCGGATGATGTCGCCCGTCTTTTTGCGGCAGATTTCTTCGCCGAGGAAGTGGTTAGTATCAATAGCGATAAAGAAGTGACCGAGGTGGTACGGTCTGATGTTGCCCTCCTCGTCCTTACCGTCGAGTGCTTTGCCGTACTCGCCGTCCTGAAGAACTGATGAAAGGAATTCTACAAACATTGCGAAGCCATAGCCCTTGTATCCGCCGAGTGCTTCACCGATACCGCCGAGTGTGGTAAGTGCTGCTGTGCCGCCACGGATTTTCTTAAGTGCCTCACCTGCGTCACCTTCAACAGGTGTGCCGTCGATATTGATAATGGTGCCCGGATGAACAGGCTCGTCAATTCTTGCATAGTACTCAATCTTACCGTTCTGAGTGATTGAGGTTGCACAGTCAAAGTTAAAGTCAAATGCCTCGTCTGACGGAACGCCGAGAGTGAACGGGTTTGTGCCGAACATACCCTCTGTACCGAGAGTAGGAGCAACAGAAGGACGGGCATTTGTGCCTGTCATACCGATGCAACCGTTTTCGGTAGCCATTGAGGTATAGTAACCTGCGATACCGTAGTGGCAGGAGTTGCGTACAACAACCATACCCATACCGTATTTTTTAGCCTTGTCAATAGCCATCTGCATAGCCTTTGTACCGATAACCTGACCCATACCGTTGTGACCGTCAACTACTGCTGTGGTCTCTGTTTCTTTAATAATTTCAAAATTTGTAGTCGGCGACTGAATTCCAGCCTTGATTCTGTCAAGATAAATCGGCTTGAAACGATTGCAACCGTGACTCTCAATGCCTCTTTTATCTGACTCAAGAAGAACGTCAGTACACATTTTTGCTTCCTCACGGGGAATACCGTAACCTTCAAAAGCATCTGTTACAAAGTCGGTGATAAGCCCCCAGGGACATACTACTTTTGGCATAATTATATCTCCTTTGGTTTTATTTGTTAATATTATAACACATTGTTTGAAATATTCAAGTAAAAAGTAAAAAGACTGTTTGCAACCAAACAGCCTTTTAAACTTAAACCTCTGACATTTCGGCGTCGTCAAGAAAACAATATACAAGTTCGCCTTCGTTATAGGTGTCAAAATATCCCGTAACTTCAATCTCTGTGCCGACCTCGGGATAGTCTTCAAAATTCTTCTTTTCTGCGAGTTTGAATTCGAGTCCCTGCTGGCAGCAGGCAGTAGCATCTGCAATCACACAGGCATAATATATTTTACCTGTTTCGTTGTCCTTGGAGTACGAGAACGCACCCTTCATCTTTACCTTTTTGCCTCTGTAGTCATCAGGTACAGTCATCATATTATATACTTCTGAATATACAACCGTTGAACTGAGAGAAGTCAAATCCACATCAAGTTTTGCCGCAGTTGTGCTTTCGGTTGTTTTTTCTTTGTTTTCTGTTTTGTTCTGCTTTCCGGAACAGCCTGTAAAAACGGCTGTTAAAGATACAAGTGCAAGAAGCACCGCAATTAGTTTTTTCATAATTATTTTACCGCCTTTCCTATTATCCAGCAAAGCAGGAATCCTGCCATATCCGCACCAACTATTGTTGAGCCGACAGGTGTTCCGGCAACTACAGAAATTAATATACCGAGCGTAGCACAAATAACGGAAATTACCGCCGATGCCACTGTAACAGCTTTAAAGCTTTTAAACACACGCATTGCAGAAATTGCAGGAAAAATCACAAGTGCCGATATAAGAAGCGAGCCTACAAGATTCATTGCAAGCACAATAATAACAGCAATTACAACGGCAATCATAAGATTGTACAGCCCTGCGTTTGTGCCGGTTGCACGGGCAAAGTTTTCATCAAAAGTGACCGAAAAAATTTTGTTATAGAATAACAAAAACAGTATTACGACTGTTACCGAAAGGGTTATACACAGCCACACATCAACAACCGACAGTGTGAGTATTGAAGTGGAGCCGAACAATGTTGTACACACGTCGCCCGAAACATTGCCTGATGTCGGAAACAGGTTCATAATAAGGTAACCCACCGCAAGTGAGCCCACACTTATCATTGCGATTGCTGCATCGCCTTTTATTTTTCTGTTTTTGCCGCCCGCAAGCAAAAGAATTGCGGATACAACAGTTACAGGAAGAACAAGCAGCATATCGTTTGTAAGACCCGTCACTGCCGCAACAGCCATTGCTCCGAACGCCACGTGCGACAGACCGTCACCGATAAACGAAAAACGTTTAAGTACAAGCGTAACGCCCATAAGTGATGAACAAAGTGCAATCAGCACGCCGACAACGAGGGCGTATCTGACAAACGGATAAGTGAAAGAGAGTGTGAGTTTTTCAAAAATCTCAGCCATATTACTCCCCTCCCTTCGAGTTAAGGAATGCACTGCCCGCATCACTTGAAACGTATTCGTCTTTAGTACCGAAAAAGTTGATTTTTCCTATATGCAAGATATGCGTTGCATACTGTACGGCTGTGCCGATGTCGTGCGAAATCATTATTACGGTAGTTCCCTCGCTGTTGAGTTTCTGTATGAGTTCATACATTTCGGCGGTTACCTTGGGGTCAAGACCCGATACGGGTTCGTCAAGCAAAAGAACCCTCTTTGTTGCACACAAAGCACGTGCGAGCAGAACTCTCTGCTGCTGTCCGCCCGACAGTTCTCGGTAGCACCTGTTTTTAAGGCTCAGGATATCCATTTGCTCCATAGCTTCGTGAGCGGTGGCTTTTTCTTTTTTTGAATAAAACGGGCGAAAACCGTTTTTGCCAAGACAACCCGAAAGTACTATTTCATAAACAGATGCGGGAAAATCCTTTTGCACCGCAGTCTGCTGCGGAAGATAGCCTATTTCGTTTTTTCTGAGTCCATCGCCGTAAGTAATTTCACCTGACAGTTGCCTGTGCAAACCGAGAAGTGTTTTAACAAGTGTACTTTTACCCGAGCCGTTTTCACCGACTATACACAGGTAATCGCCTCTGTTGACTTCAAACGTTATATTTTCGGCAACGCATTTTGAGTCGTAACCGAGTACAAGTTCTTTACATCTGAGCAGTGCCATATTTGTCTCCTAACTTAACGCTTCGGTTAAAACAGCAAGGTTGTTTTTCATTGTACCGAGATACGTTGTGCCTGACTTGATTTCGCTTAAAGCGGTGCTTTGCATAGAGTCAAGCGTAAGCACCTGCTGATTTTTCGCCTTGGTATTTTCAATAATTGTATTTGCAATCTTCTTGTCGCTGCTCTCAATTACCATAACTTTGGTAAGTCCGAGTTCGTCAACCTTGTTTGCAAGAAACGTTATTGTTTCAAAGCTTGCCTCGGTTTCTGCCGAACAGCCTACAAACGCAGCATAATAGTTCAGCCCGTAATCGTCAACCATATATCTGAACGGAAAACGGTCGCCAAAAAGCAATGTCTTCGTTTTTGAAGAGTCAACAACTTTTTGGTATTCTGCATCAAGTTCGTCAACCGACTTTTTAAAACTCTTTGCGTTTGCAAGGTATTTATCCTTGTTTTGTGCGTCCGCATCAGATAGGGCTTCGGCGATTTTATCAGTCAGAAAAGATGCGTTTTTGAGAGAAAGCCAAATGTGTTCGTCATATTCTGTTTCCTCTTCTTCGCCGTCTTCACTTTCTTCCTCTTCGACCTGCATACCTTCAATTATTTCTTCTTCCTTCGTCTTATCGCCAAGAGCGTCCATAAGATTTAAAGCCTGCATTTCTTTGTTGCTTGCGTTTTCAAGTGCGTTTTCTACCCACTCGTCACTCTCTCCGCCAACGTATATAAATACGTCGCAACCCGAAATTTTAATCATATCATCCGCTGTTGGCTGATACGAGTGCAGGTCTGCACCTGAATCAAGAAGCAGAGTTACCTCGGCACTGTCTTTCGTGTCGCCGAGAACATTGTTAACCCAGTCGTAAATCGGAAACACCGTACAGACAATACTGAGCTTTTTGTTTTCTGTTTTGCCATTGACTGAGCATCCCGCAAATGCTGCAGCAATTAATACTCCGCAAAGTAAAATTGATAATACTTTTTTCATAATAAAAACCTCCTGAATAAGCATCACTAACAGAGGGCAGACTACGCCCTCTGAAAAAACAAATTAATATTTGTTTTTTGCCTTACTCAGAAAGTTTTACTTTTAACAAAACAAGGTTATTGCTATTAAGTTTTACACATACGCTGCCAATAAGAAGAACAACTGCAAACACTGCAAAAGCCGAAAGCTGTGTAACATTCGGGTCGGGAGTGAGGTTGTTAATATTGTTAAGGCAGCTAATAAGCGTCTGACAGATATGACAGTCTTCGCCCGAACAGTGATGTTCAGACTCAAAAACAACAAAAACGACGGACAGCACAAACACAGCCGCTATAATAACAGATAAAAATGCCGATATGCGTTTTTTTGAGTTTTGCACTGCCATCCCTCCCAACAAAATATACAAATATTATAAAACGAATAAATATTTATGTCAAATGTAATTTTATTCATATGTATGGGTGTACATCGGTTCAAAAATAAATAAAAAAGGGCGACGCTGTCGCCCTGAAATTATTAAAGATGATAAATAAGGTCGTCGCTTTTGCGGTCGAATATGAACATTCCGATTGCGAGAGTCAAAAACGAAACGCCTGCCGCATACGCAAGCAGCTTCCAGCTCATAGGAAAACCGTACAGCACGCACTGTCGGAACAGTTCTATCATAGAATACAGCGGATTTATCTTAATTACAATAATAATCCACCGTGTTTCAATTCTCTGCAGGGGGTAAAGAATCGGAACCATATACATAAGGAGTCTTGTAAGCACATCCCAGATGTACTCTATATCCCTGAAATATACAGCCATAACCGACAGAATAAGTCCTACACCTGTGGAGAACACAAGAATAAGGAGCATAGGCACTATGCAAAGTAATGCACGCCATGTAATCTCGAGGTCATGACCGCCGCTTACCCCTGTAACCTTAAAGAAAATCCACACAACAATCAGACACAAAAGCGAGATTGCAAATGTTACAAAGGTTGAGAATATGCTTGACAGAGGGTACATATACTTTGGTACATACACCTTTTTAATAATTGCGGCATTACGTCTGAACGACGTCATTGCCTGCTTTGTTGACGTGTTAAAGAAGTCGTAAAGAAGTCTGCCTGTAAACAGGAACACAGGATAGCATACAATGTACTCACTGTGTCTGCCGAAAATTCCTGCAAACACAACCGACAAAACGGTCATATTAAGAAGCGGCTGAAGAAAGCTCCAGAATATGCCAAGCCAAGAATTTCTGTATTTAAGCTTTACGTTTTTGCGGGTAAGTTCAAAAAGCAGATTTTTATATTTGCTAAAGACTTCCACGCCGTGAGTAAGCTCTTGTTCAGCTGTTTTAGTGCTCATTTAAACACCTCTAAACTATATATGCTTTAAGAATATTTGACATTATAGCACATTGTTATTCAATTTGCAAGTCTGCGGTTATTCGGCTATTTCATCATAGCCGCAATTGTCAGTGCTGTTTTGCGTGCAGACATATTGCCGTCCACCGTTACGTCGGCAGCCTCAAGGTATTTGGGATAGCGTTCGTCATACAGTGCCCTCGCTTTCTGAATATCCTGAAAAAGCGGACGTGTTGTGCCTGTGCCGATACGCTCGCAGACGGTTTCAAAATCCGTATCGAGAAACACAATTCTTCCGCCCTTTTTCAGTTCTTCCACATTACGTGCGTATGTCACCGCACCGCCGCCTGTAGAGATTATGCAGTTTTTCAGCTCGGCAGTTTCGCAGCACACCTTATGTTCTAATTCACGGAAGTAATCCTCGCCGTAAGCCTCGAATATCGCTTTTATGGGTATGCCCTGCTTTTTTTCAACAAGCTCATCTGTGTCAACAAAACGTCTGCCCATAATCTTGGCAAGCTCTTTGCCTACAACTGTTTTGCCGCTGCCCATAAAACCGCAAATAATAATATTGTTCACGCCGTCCACCTCAATTCATTTCTTATATGCGTATCCCTTTGATTACGTTTTCTACGTCGGTGCTGTTGAATTCAATACCGTTCCAGATTTCCTCTGCAGCTGCCGCCTGCCAAACGAGCATTGAAATACCGTTGAGTGCAGGTATGCCCGCTTCTTCGGCATATTTAAGCAGGAGTGTTTTTTCGGGATTGTATATGGCGTCAAAAACCGCCTTTGCGGACTGTACCGCCGCTTTTGAAACAGGGCATTCTTCAGTGTTTGGATACATACCCGCAGGTGTGCCGTTAATAATTAAATCGTATCCCTCACCGACAGTTGACAGCGTTATAATGCGGCAGTCGTGCCCTGTCTTTTCTTTAATCTCACGTTTAATGTCAAGGGCACTTGCAGCATTACGTGCGGCAATAGTCAGCTCGGCACCTGCAAGCACGCTTTCAAATGCAAACATTCTGCCGACTCCTCCGCTGCCGAGAACGAGCACCCGCCCGCCAAGTTTAATATCGGCAGTTTCAAGGGCACGCAAAAAGCCCGTACAGTCGGTGTTGTAGCCGACGCTTTTTCCGTTTTCGTTTTTTACGGTGTTTACCGCACCGAAAAGCGACGCTTTTTCGCTGAGTTCGTCAAGCATAGGAATAATGTTTGTTTTGTGTGGAATGGTAACATTATATCCGTCAAGTTCGCTCAGCCATTTTGTGCTTTGCAGTGACTCGGGCTTAAGCTCACGGCAGGTATAATCGCCATCAATATTTGCAGCTTTGAGCAGTGCCGTATGTATTTCAGGACTCTTTGAATGACCCAGAGGATAACCTATAAGTGCAAATTCTTTTTTGCTCATTTTTATACACCTCAAAAAAATATGTTGACAAACAACGCAAAAATCTATAATATGATAATAACATATCTAATGTTTTATCACAATAATTTTTCAAAAATTTAAGGACAGAAAGGCTTTGGTATTTATGATTTTTGATGAAGTTCGTGAAATTCTTGCTGACCAGCTTGACATTAATATAGAAGATATTGAAATGACTTCTGACCTCACCGACGACCTCGGTGCAGATTCTCTTGACGCAATCGACATTGTTATGAGCGTTGAGGACCAGTATTCAATAGAGGTACCCGACGAGGTTATAAAGTCAATGAAAACCGTTGAGGACATCGTTGCTTTTATTGAAAGCAACGTAGATTGATTACACATTTTAGTGACTGTATAGTTTTTGTGATTATTACCAAATATAAACAATAATTTTCGTTACTTTTGATTCGTTGACACTATAATAGAATAATAGTAAAATATAAGTTAGGAGTATTATGTGCTTCTGACTTATTTATTTTGTCGGGGCAATTTTTAAAAGGAGTGTAAATTATGGCAGAAAAGTTTGTAATGGCTCTTGACCAGGGTACAACAAGCTCCAGAGCAATTATTTTTAACAAGCAAGGCGAAATCGTAAGCAAAAGCCAGAACGAATTCACACAGTATTATCCTCAGAACGGCTGGGTTGAACACGACCCGAACGAAATTCTGTTCAGCGTTATTCAGGCTATGATTGGCTGTATGCGTCCCGCAGGCACAGAGGAGGCTGTTGACCCCAAGGCGATTGCAGGTATAGGCATTACCAACCAGCGTGAAACGACTATTATATGGGATAAAGACACAGGTAAGCCGATTTATAACGCAATCGTATGGCAGTGCAGAAGAACTGCAGATTACTGCGAAGAACTCAAAAAAGACGGCCTTTCACAGTACATTAAGGACACAACGGGTCTTTTGATTGACGCATATTTCAGTGCAACAAAAATCAAGTGGATTCTCGACAATGTTGACGGCGCCCGTGAAAAAGCAGAGAGCGGTCAGCTTCTGTTTGGTACGATAGACACCTGGCTTATCTGGAATCTAACAGGCGGAAAGGCTCACGTAACTGACTATTCAAACGCATGCCGCACAATGCTTTTTGATATTGACAAACTCTGCTGGGATAAAGACCTTTGCGATAAGCTCGAAATCCCGATGTGTATGCTCCCCGAAGTTAAGCCCTCAAGCTGCGTTTACGGTCATCTTAACAAAATCGCAGGTATTGAAGAACTTGCAGGATGCCCGATTGCAGGTGCCATTGGCGACCAGCCGGGTGCTTTGTTCGGTCAGGGCTGCTTTGAAAAGGGTCAGGCTAAAAACACATACGGCACAGGCTGTTTCCTTCTTATGAACACGGGCGAAGAAAGAATTGACAGCAAGTCAAATCTCCTTTCGGGTATTGCCTGGGGACTCGACGGCAAGGTTATCTACGACCTTGAGGGTTCTGCATTCAACGCAGGCTCGGTTATCAAGTGGCTGCGTGACGAGCTCGAACTCATCGACGACGCAAGAGAGTGCGACGAACTCGCAGAGGAAGTTCCCGACACAAACGGACTTTACCTTGTACCTGCGTTTACAGGTCTCGGTGCTCCGTACTGGGATATGTACGCTCGAGGCATTATGGTCGGCATAACCCGTTCAATCAACAAGCGTCACGTTTGCCGTGCAGTGCTTGAGAGCATCACTTATCAGATGACGGACCTTCTTGAAGCAATGATGAGCGACAGCGAGATTATGCTTAAAGACCTTCGTGTTGACGGCGGTGCTTCGGTATCTGATATTATGATGCAGATGCAGGCTGATATGACAGGTTGCAACGTTAACCGTCCTGTTAACCGTGAGGCTACGGCACTCGGTGCGGCTTATCTTGCAGGTCTTGCAACGGGCGTGTGGAAGGACACCGCAGAAATTGAAGAGAACAGAAAGGTTGATAAAATTTTTGTTCCGTCAATGCCGTCAGATGTCCGCAACAAAAAGTATTCAGACTGGAAGCGTGCTGTTGAACGCTCACGCAACTGGGAAAGATAAAAACAAAGAATAACCGCAAGGCTTGTGCCTTGCGGTTATTCTTTTATTCAGTTTACGGAAGGAGCTTTTCGTATAAAAGCTGGTCCCTCGGAACGATGTCGGTGTTGGGCTCAAGATTTGTGATTGAGAACTCACCTACATCTTCGGGTGTAACACACGCATCCTGCTTATACTGCGTGTTTGTTTCTTTTTTAGCGTTTAGCAATCTCTTTTTAAGTGCTTGAGTCATACCGTTATTGTAGGTGTAAATGTAACCGTAAAAGGTCTGACCGTAATGAGAATGCATATCTTTAAATGTTTTTACGTCAAAGTATGTGCCGCCCCAATGGGATTCTGACACTGTTACCGAGCCGTCCTTGCCGATGCTTTCAACAATTGCAACGTGGCGGCTCCAGCAAGCAACTGCACCAACCTTCGGTTCCTGACCGTAGGCGTAATAGCCTGCTCGCTTATTCATAGAATACCAGTCACATGCACTGCCGTGAGTGATAAGCGGTGCTTCACCGTTCATCTCGTAAATTCTGCCATAGGCATAGGCAACGCAGTTTGGCATTGGTGTGCCGGTCTGATGATAGACATTGAGTTTTGTGGAGTAATACGGAATGCTCGAGTCGGGAGCTGTGAGCCTTGGCGTATAATCCTCGTCGTCCTGTGCTAATGCAACAAGAGGCGTCAATGCCGACATAATGATTGTAAGCACTAAAACAATCGGAATGAAAAGCAGGGTTTTCTTCTTATTCATAATGTTTCCTTTCCTTGCTCGGATACCGAAACAAGTCCGATACCGTCTGGGGTTTGTAATTCATTCGTGACATCAAATGAACCTTCTGTTTGTTTCCGACGTTTGACAGTATAGCAAATTTACCGTTTTGTAATCTATGGCACATTTTCACAAGCATTTTGTAACATTTTTGTAACCTTTAAGCATATTAACCAAAGTTTTCGCCGTTGTGTTGACATTTTAGCAGACGTTCGTCTATTATCATTCGACATATTACACTTGATACAGACATTGTTATATGTTAAAATATATAAAAACAAGGAGGTATAAATATGGCACTTACATATGAGCAGGTGGTTGACGCAGCGAGAAACCGTTTCAGCGACGTGGACGTTTCTTCCGTGGCAGGCACAAGAGCATTTCAGATTAACATTGAAGGCAAAGCGGCAAACGGTATTTTTTATATCGAAATCAAGGACGGACACGTAAACGTTGAGCCGTACGAATACTACGACAGAAACGCAGTCCTGAAGATGAACGCCACTAATTTTATTAAACTGCTCGACGGCAAACTTGACCCGATTGCAGCTTTTACACTTGGCAAAATAAAAGTTGAAGGCGACCTTAACGCCGCCCTCGAAATGATAAAATTCCTCAAATAAAAAAGTAGCGGCAAGACCGAAAGTCTTGCCGCTGATTTTTTTACTTTACTTTTATCGCTTTTGATTTGCTCCATGCTGAGTAGTACTTTTTGCCGCTCACTGTTTTGTAGGTGCGTATACGGAAGTAGTACTTCTTTTTTGACTTAAGTTTGGTCACTTTGCGTGTTGCGGTTTTGTTACTCTTCACAAGGAAAGTTGTGGGGCTTGTAAACTTAGAAGAAGTTGAAAACTGAATCTGATACCCCGTTGTCTGCACGGTCTGTCTTCGCCACTTGAGCGTTGCCGACTTCTTACCCGCTGCAACACTCAGCAAGCCGGTTGACTTAGGGACAATTTTAAACGTAACTTTTTTACTGCCCTTGCAGGCACCCTTGCCCGTAACGGTTACTGTTGCAGTGCCTACGTTTTTGTTGTTTGTATAATTTACAGTATAGCAGTCAGAAGGCAGCTTTGCATACTTAACCGTCACCTTTGCTGTCGGCTTATATGTGTTGCCCGTATAAGCGTACGTGTATTTTGACAGTTCTATGTACGCAGCGGCAAGGTCGATTTTTTCGCCCGACTGAACGTTAAGTCCGGACGAATAATCAATTGCAACGCCCGGTTCAATATTGTAAACAAACACGCAGAATTTTATACTCTTGCCAAGGTCGTCTACGCTTTCAGCCTCCATAATAACGCCGTACGCAAGCAGGTTGTTACCCCTGAATACGGGCGTTACCCGATAAAGCACATTGTTTTCGTCATCCTGCCGAATGTATGCTGCAACCTGATTTTCAAACGGCAACATACCTGCATAGTTAAACGTGCGGGTACCCGTCATAAGATTTTTCTTATTTGCGTTTTCGCCCGTAAGCTGAAAACCGATGAGGTGCGAACGGTTATACAGATACTTACCGCTTACGAATTCGTACTTGTTCTGTACCCAGCCGGTAGGATAAACCGAGCCTATTTCTTCCCTTTCACCTTCGGGTTTGAGACTTTGGTCAATATTTGCCGAACATTCGGTAACTCTGCCGAGGCTGTCGAGTGCACCGTACTTTTCGTATATGTTCTGGTTGAGCTGCGACGACGAAAACTCAGGTGAGTTTTCGTTTATTATTTCATACGCATCGCCGTCATAGGCGGGGATGCTGTAACCGTTATATTCAAATGCTCCGATTGTTGTTGCAAACGATGACGCAAAAACACTCATCGGCACACAGAGCGCCGACACAATAACGGATATTGAAACAATAACAGAAATAAAACGTTTCATAATTAATCCTTCTTAATACTCAAATATTTTTCACATTGCCGCTTATCTATTCAAAATCCTTTGCAGTAAGCTGTTTTGTCTTGGTTTTTGCGGCGTCGGTGTATATTTCAGGATACCAGTTTGCTGCCTGACGGAAAATGTTTTCTTCTCCGTTTTCGTCGTACCACGCCTGAGTGTGACGTCTCATTTTGTTTTCATATGTCCGCTCTGAACGCTCAAATTTAACGCCGTCACGTGTGCGTACGCAAAGCATTACAAAACGTGAGTCGGGCTCCGTGTTAGTAGGGAAATTCAGCGACAGCAGATAATCATCGTACGCAATACCCGTTCCTGTTTTGAACAGGCTGCGGGTCTGCACCCTGTCAAGATACGACAGGTAACTGCGATACGTCATATTGCCCCACGAGTTGTACGGGAACACATATCCGTTGTCGTTATCGGGATTTGTGTTTGCATAGTAAACAAAAGCGATTTTGTACTCTTCATCGCCGAAAAGTGTACGAAATACGACACGCTGACTCGAATTTAAAAATGCGTCCGGTGTGCTGAAATACTGTTCTACGGTACTGTCCTCAATAGCAACGGAACGCAGGTGCTGGTCGCTTAGAACAGTGCCGCCGAGCTCCATAAGAGCCTCGGCATTCTTGCCACCGCTGACAACGACGTTGGTTGAGCTGTCCTCAATTATAATTTTGCCTGCGGTTGTGCGGTCGTTTCCGTAAAGGTCGCAGAACTCTTCAAGAATACCGTCGGGGTATTCTATACCGTACTTCTGTTCGTACGGTCTGAGGTATGCTGTTTTCTGATACTCGTGATACTTAATTCCGCCGAACACCGCTGCAATAATAACTGCAATCACGCCAAGAGCAATAAGCGTTCTTATTATAATCACCTTTTTACAAAACGCTTTAACCTTTGGCATAAGGCGGGTTTTGATATTTGCCCTAACTATTTTTGTGTTGAAGTTTTGCTTTGTTTTTTCGGAGTCAGCCTCGTCGACTGCCGCTTTTTCACCGTCATTTTCGGCTGTTTCACAGAGTTGAACTTCCTCAGTCTCCGGTTCTTTCGGCAATGCGGGTTCGATTTCCTCGGCAGTTTCGGTCAGTAAGAATTCTTCCTCTGCAGCATCAGGTTCAGAAACGTCAGTCTGTTCCTGTGCCGTTTTTGTTTCTTCTTTCGACTTTTCAGCCTGTTCCTCACGTATTCTTTTCAGTATTTCGTCAAGTTCGTTACTCATATTGACTCCGTCTTTACTTAATAACAGTTTTTCTTGCACCGTCTACCGCACGCTGAATTAATGCGTCGCTGTCAAGTGCGGATTCCGCCTTGATTACGTCGGGGAGCTGCGGTCTTGTTTTTGGGTGCTTTGGTGTAAATACAGTGCAACAGTCCTCGTACGGCAGAATTGATGTGTCAAATGTATCAATATTTCGTGAAACTGTTACAATTTCGTTTTTGTCCATACCGATACAAGGTCTGAAAACCGGCATTTCGCAAGCGGCGTCTGTGCAGCCGAGTGCGTAAATTGTCTGGCTTGCAACCTGTCCCACGCTTTCGCCAGTAATTAGTGCGTTGCAGTTTTGATGCTTTGCGAGAATTTCGCTTATTTTCATCATATATCTACGCATAATTATGGTAAAAAACTCTTCGGGACACTCCTTACGGATTTGTTCCTGAATTTCGGTAAACGGCACAACATAAGTTGCAATAGGTCCGCTGTACTTTGCAACTCTGTGCAGAAGTTCCATAACTTTTTGCTCTGCAAGTTCGGTGGTGTAAGGCGGCGATGCAAAGTGAACGGCAATAAGTTCTATGCCCCTTTTTGCCATCATATACGCCGCAACGGGCGAATCAATTCCGCCGCTGATAAGTACAGCCGCCCTGCCGCTTGTACCAACAGGCATACCGCCTGCACCTCTAATATTATTACCACGCACAAAGGCATAATTATCCCTGATTTCTACGGTTACGGTGACGTCGGGATTATGCACGTCCACCTTGAGATGATTAAACTTAGAGAGCAGGTAGCCGCCGATTTCCCTTGATATTTCGGGTGACTTGAGCGGGAATTTTTTATCGCTGCGTTTTGCCTCTACCTTAAAGGTTTTTGCAAGCGAGAGTTCGTCGTCGAGATATTCGCTGCTTATAGATTTTATGCAGTCCATATCCTTTTCAGCCACTGCCGCACGTGAAAGTGCCGCAATGCCAAACACCTTTTTAAGTCTGTCCACAGCGTCATCAAGGTCTGTGCCTTCATCCACGGGCTTTACCATTATTGTGGACTGGCTCTTTGTGAAGGTGAACTCGCCGAGGTCACGCAGAGATTTTTTCATATTCTTTATCAGTATGTCCTCAAACGTGTTGCGATTAAGCCCTTTGAGTACAAGTTCACCGTTTTTTATCAGTACAATTTCGTTCATTTTATATTCCTCAGTTATAGTTTTCTACCGTTTCTTTAAGTGCGTGAATTAACGCATCAACGTCTGCCTTTTCTGTGTGGCGTGAAAACGACACCCTTACAGAGCGTTCTATCTCTTTGTCCGGAAGTTTCATCGCAGTAAGCACGTGACTCTTTTTGCCCTTTGCACAGGCAGAGCCGTTGCTGATACATATGCCGTATTTTGACGACAGATGCTGCACAACGGTCTGACTCGTCATAAACACAGGCACATAAAAATTTATGATGTAGTCGCTCGCATTTTCGTCCGAGTGGATTTTCACGCCGTCAATCCCGCCGAGTTTTTGGCGGGCATAAGCATTTATTTCGTGCATATGCTGTGCGAGCGTGGCGTAGTCGCCAATCATATCACACGCCGTGCCAAAACCTGCGATAAGCGGTATCGCCTCTGTACCGGGACGGAGCTTTTTCTCCTGCTCGCCGCCGAAAAGCAGTGGTAAAATCCGCACGCCTTTTTTAACATACAACGCACCGACTCCCTTTGGACCGTGAATTTTGTGAGCGGTTACGCTTACTAAATCGGCACCGAGTTTTGACGGCTTTACAGGTATTTTACCGAATGCCTGCACGCAGTCGATGTGTATAAGTGCAGGTGAGTTGGCACGCTGCACCGCCTTTTTGATAAACTCAACAGGCATAACAGAGCCGACCTCGTTATTTACATACATAACAGTAACAAGAACAGTGTCGCTGTTAATAGCCCCGGCAAGTTGAGACTTTGAAATGTTGCCTGCCTTGTCGGGCATAAGGCGAATAATTTCAAAGCCCTGCTTTTCGAGTTCGTCAAGCGTCTGCATAACGCTTTCGTGTTCAATTGCTGTGGTGACAATACGTCTGCCCCTGCGTTTCATAGCCTCGGCAGCACCCATAATAGCAAGATTATTTGCCTCTGTTCCGCCAGAAGTGAAGTAAACTTCTTCCTCCTCGCAGGAGAGTGCGTTCGCCACGCTTTGCCGTGCTTTTTTCAGGCTTGCGTATGCGTCGAGCCCTGCACGGTGAAAACTTGACGGGTTGCCGAAGTTTTCGGTAAGCATTTTGTATACTTCTTGTGCAACCTCTTTTTCGGGTATAGTGGTTGCACTGTTGTCAAGATAAATCATAGTGGTAGTTTTCCGCCGTTTTTCTGTAATAAATAGTTGAGTTTAAGCACTGCTGCTACTGTTTTTGCGTCTTTGATTTCGCCCGACATAACACGTTCGGTGAGTTCGCTGAGCGGCATTTTTACAATCTGCAAGAACTCATCATCGTCGAGATTCTGCTCTTCAAAATGAAGTCCCGACGCACCGTAAAGGCGTATGATTTCGTTAGTGTAGCCGGGTGAAGGATATATTTCGCCAAGCGAAAAATAGTTATCCGCAACCGCACCGCACTCCTCTTTGAATTCACGCACGCCTGCGTCAAACGGGTCTTCGCCTTTTTCGAGTTTTCCCGCAGGGATTTCAAATACAATCTCTTTGTAAGGATAGCGAAACTGCCTTACAAGCGGTACTTCGCCCGCATCGGTAAGACCGATCACCGCAACTCCGCCCGGGTGGTCAACGCATTCACGCATAGTGGTTCGCTTGTTGCAAAGAGTAACCTCGTCGTGATGCATAACAAGTACCTTACCGCTGAAAATACCGTTTACCTTTTCTGTCTGTTCGTACAAGTCAAGTGCGATTGCCTCAATGTAAGACGGCTTTTCGATTATAAAATCCGCACCGCTTTCAATAAGCTCAAACTTGCTGCCGTAACCCCAGCTTACACCGATTGAGCGTATGCCGTTTTCTTTGGCACCGTCAATGTCAAAGCGTGTGTCGCCCACAACAAAAGCGTTTTCCTTATCGCAGCCGAGTTCTTCGGCACAGCGTGAAATAATGCTCTGCTTTGACTCGCAGTCCGCCTGAAAACTTACGCCGCAAACAACGTCAAAATACTTGATAATATCAAAATGTTTAAGCAGAGTTTCTATAAACTGCTGCGGCTTTGACGACGCAATACCAAGTCTGACTCCATCGTTTTTAAGTGCCGCAAGCACTTTTTCGGTGCCGTCGTAAAGTTTGCTTTCATAAAGCCCCGTACTGCTGTAACGCTCACGGAACTTTTTAACAAGTTCGTCCGCCTCCTGCGGAGATTTTTTGAACCTTTCCTGAAACGTTACAAGAAGCGGAGGTCCTATAAAATAATCAAGTTCCTCCCACTCGGGCGAATCAATACCAAAGAAATCAAGTGCGTATTTTGCACTCTTTTTTATCCCCTCGCCCGTATCGCAGAGAGTACCGTCAAAATCAAATATCAACGCCTTTGCAGCCATTTGCTCACCTACTTAAAATTATTGCAGAATATTATATCATATTTTACGTTCTTCTTCAAGTAAAAGAAAAGTCTTTACAGATGTAATTAATATATGCTATTATATAAGATAGGATATATTTATAACGAGGTGACAAAATGCTTCTGGCAATAGATGTTGGCAACACAAATATAGTGCTTGGCGTACTTGAAGGCAAAGAGATAAAGTACAAGGGCAGATTCCATACTAATATTAAAGCCACAACCGATGAATACGCAATCAAGCTGCACTCGTTTCTGCAACTTCACGGCGGTATAGAAAATATTGACGGTGCAATTATTTCGAGCGTTGTGCCGCCGCTTATTCGCACACTCAGAAAAGCGGTTAAGACTGTAACCGACCAGGAAGCAATCATCGTGGGACCGGGGGTTAAAACAGGGCTTTCAATCAAGATTGACGACCCGTCGCAACTTGGTGCGGATATGGTTGCAGACGCTGTTGCAGCAAAAGAGATGTATCCCCTGCCGATTATTATATTTGACCTTGGCACTGCAACAACAGGCTCGGTACTTGATAAAAACGGCGACTTTATCGGTGCTGTGATTACCGCAGGCGTTAATACTTCTCTCAACTCGCTTGCAAGCGGAACGGCACTTTTGCCGCAGATTGATATTTCTGCACCTAAAAAAGTTATAGGCACAAATTCAATCGACAGTATGCGTTCGGGTGCAGTAATAGGAACGGCTGCGATGATTGACGGATTTATTGACCGCTTTGAAGAAGAGATTGGTGAAAAAGCGACGGTTGTAATTACAGGCGGTCTCGGCACTCAGGTTATAAAAAACTGCAGGCATAACATTATACTTAACCGGAACCTGCTGCTTGACGGACTTAAAATCATCTACGATAAAAACAATTAGACCGACACATAAACCATTGGAGTAAAATTATGAAAAAGATAGTTTCGGCAATACTTTGTGCAATACTGCTTACCACTACTTTGCTTGGCAGCACCTTTACGGTATTTGCTGCCGAGTCCGGAAACTGCGGCACTAACGGTGGCAACGTTTTGTGGTCGCTTTCTGACGACGGAACGCTCACTATCAGCAGCGGCGGTACGGGCGAAGCAAGAATGGCTGACTTTGTAAATAACGGCGGCTCCCGCCCCGGTTGGTACAACAGCAGAGGCAACATCAAAAAAATAGTTATTGAAAGCGGTGTTGTAAACATTGGTGCTTACGCATTTGACCACTGTTACAATATGACCGAAATAGACTTTGGCAGCATCGACACAATCGGCAACAACGCACTTATGAACTGCACGTCGCTTACAAATGTTTCGCTTCCGAGTTCGTTTAACTGGATGTACTCGTCTGTTTTTGAGGGATGCACCGCACTTAAGAGTGCTTACCTCGGCGAGCGTTGGTGGACAGAAGGAACTGTTCCCGATTACTTCTTCAAAAACTGCTCGGCACTGCGTGTTGTAAGGCTCGGCAGCAAGTTCACAGGTTTTGGCACGGGAACTTTTGACGACTGCACTTCGCTTAAAGTTATTATTTCGGACAACTCCGCACTGACTGTTGACGGTGCTGCAACTGTACCGACAAGTATTCTTAGCGGCACCTGTTCGGACAATACATATTCGACGGATAAACTCACTTACAGTTACGATATGCCTTCGTTCACGCTGTCGTTCAGCGGCTCGGGCGATATGAATTCTACGCCGTGGGCAAGTTATAAGGATATTATCGACAAGGTTACTTTTGCAGGAACAGATGCTAAAACTTCAATTTCCACGTCCGCATTTGTTGAATACTCTAATCTTGAAAGCGTCGATTTTACAAACGTCTACGCAATCGGCTGGGGTGCGTTCGGCGAAGATACCAAACTCGGCAGCTTACAGTTTGATGACGAACTCACGGATATATGGGACTACGCTTTTTCGGGCTGCACTGCAATTGACACAATCCGTTTTAACGAAGGCAGCGGCGACCTTCACATAAGACACCACGCATTTAACAACTGCACGGGAACTACATACTGGATTGACCTTCCCGCAAACGCAAAATATATTGACGAATACGCCTTCTGGAATACAGGCTTTAACTATATTAAAATATTTAATCCCGAGGCAGTTATAGGCACGGACGCATTCGGTAACGGCAAAGGCGGTTACGCACGCTTTTTCAGTATTGCAGGCGTTCACACAACGACTTATGATTTTGTAAAGTCACACAAAAAGGCAAAACGTTACGACTGGCATTATTACTGCCTGGGCGACCATAATTACGCCACTGTAACGGTGGATGCGACCTGTACGGAGGACGGTTACAACCGCTACGGCTGTATTTACTGTGACGAAGGCGAGTACAAGTCGGACTATGTTGACGCACTCGGTCACAATTATGTCTGCACGGGTACGGTTGATAACAACTTCCTTTACTCGTGTCCTCGCTGCAGTGCAACGAATCTTCAGCTTTCAGCTGTTGAACCGATGGCTCTTTTCTCCGAGTCGCTGACCACGTTTGACAGCAACACAGATTTCAGCCAGCCCACATACGACAGCCGAATGGACGTTAACCGTGACGGCTTTGTAAACGGCAGGGACTGGGCGATTATGACGTCAAATCTTGCAGGCGTTAATACCGACGGCAAAGAAACATTTATTGATACAACTGCGACCTATCAGACCGTTGAGGGCTTTGGTGCTTCGGGTGCGTGGTGGGCTCAGGAGGCAGGACAGTGGGAAAACGCAAAAGATATTCTCCGTCTGCTCTACTCCAAGAACGGCGGTATCGGTCTTAACATCTACCGTTACAACCTCGGTGCAGGTTCACGTGACATTAACGACACTACTATGTATATTGACGGCGAACGCACCAACTGTTTTCTGCAGTCAGACGGCACATACAACTGGAATAACGACCCCGGTGCTATGAACGCACTCAACTGGGCAAACAAGTTCTGCCCTAATGTCAAGGTAGAACTGTTCTGCAACTCGGCTCCCGTATATATGACAGAAAACGGTCACGCCTACTGCAACGCCCTTCACGAAGGTGAAACAGCACCCGCCAACCTTTCGGCAGACAACTATCAGAAATTCGCAACTTATGTTGCTACCTGTGCCGAACACTTTATCGACGAGGGCTACAACGTAACCGAGGTGTCGCCGATTAACGAGCCCGAGTGGGGCTGGAACGGATGGTACAACAGCGACGGCAGCGTATCTATGAATCAGGAGGGCTGCCACTTTGAGCCGACTGAGGCACGTGATTTTTACAACAACGCAATGATACCGACTCTTGAGGCAAACTCAAAACTGAACGGCAAAGTTGAGCTTGCGGTATGGGAATGTGCTCAGCTTAACCACAGCTGGTGGTGGAACGAGTTCCTCAACTATGTATTTTCTTCAAAAAAGAGTACCAACATTTTCGGTCAGAGTCAGGCTGACGATTATCAGAAATACAACTCTGCAATACGCCGATATGTTGACACGCTCGACACTCACTCGTACTGGGCAAGCACCGATGATCGCAACACTGTTAAGTCGCAGCTTGCAAGCAGCAATTACTTCAAGACAATTCAGAAGATTAAGTGTTCAGAATACTGCCAGATGTATAACGACTACTCGTCGGGCGTTATCGGTCACATTCAGGCTGAAGGCGGCTCAACAAACGGTATGTCCATCGACTACGGACTTGCAATGGCAGACATTATCTATCAGGATATGACAATACTCAACGCTGTTGAGTGGGATTGGTGGACCGCCTGCGGCAAGGGTGTTTACACCGACAGCCTTGTTTACATCGACTCAAACAATCACTCAAATATCCAGACTTCAAAAAGGCTCTGGTGCCTCGGCAACTATTCAAAGTTTATTCAGGAAGGTGCCAAGAGAATAATGGTTACAACCGGCTCGTCATTCGGTGCAAACCTGCACACCGATACCGAAAACCTCTATCAGTGGGACGACGGCAACGGCAACACAGGTTACGACAAGAACAACTATATTGAGCAGTCGGCATACCTTAACCCCGACGGAACAGTTGCAATTGTTTACATAAACAATTCAGACACTACTGAGTACACCACTTTTGAAAACTCGGGTTACACAAACTTCAAGTCTTATGTAACCGATGCCACGCATAATCTTGAACTCTATCAGAGCGGCGAAACTGCTGACGCAGTTTGTATTCCCGCACGCTCCTGCACAACTGTTGTGCTTAAAAACGTAACGCCTGTTAAGTCGCAAAACGGGGCATATCTGTTTTCGTACTTCACGGGCAACAGCACAAGCCAGCAGAGAATTCACTTTGCGGTGTCAAAAGACGGCTACACATTTACTCCGCTCAACAATAACGACGAAGTAATTACGCAGACCAAAGGTACGCTCAACTGCCGTGACCCGTATATCTTCAAAGGTCAGGACGGTTACTACTACCTTATTGCAACAGATATGGACTGCAACACGGGTTGGTGGGGCAACAGCAACACAATGGTTATATGGCGTTCTGCCGACCTTGTTAACTGGACGAACGAAACCGTAATCAATATGAGCGAAATAACGGGTGCCGACGACATACAGCGTTGCTGGGCTCCGCAGGTAATCTGGGATGAAAAAGAGCAGAAGTATATGGTTTACTTTGCACTTGCGTCGGGGAGCATAAGCCAGGACCACACCGTTATGTACTACTGCTACACCGACGATTTGCTTGACCAGAGCAAGTACTCGTATCCGGAGCTTCTGTATAAACCCGAACTCGGTGACGACAAAGATAACAACGCCATCGACGGCGACATTATCTTTGACAAAAAGACCGGGACATACTATCTTTACTACAAAGACGAGGACAACGGCACAATCTGTTATGTGACAAGCAAAAATGTAAACGGTCCGTACAGCGATGCCGCAAATCCGCAGAAGGTGCTGAGCAGCGATGTTGCACTTGAAGGCTGTAATGCGTACTTCATAAACGGCACAGACACACTCGTTATGCTCGCAGACGCTTATCTTAACGGTTACTTTGTGCTTAACATAAGTAATAACTTTACCGACTTTGCAACGCTTGACAATTCCGAGACTACGATTAACGCCACACAGCCACGACACGGCAGCGTTATTTCGATTACCGACGAGGAATACAACAGGCTTGTAAGCGAGTACGGTTTGTTATAATAGGAGGACAGAAAAATGAAAATTGATTCAATTTGTGTGCAGGGTGCATACAAGCCGAAAAACGGCGAACCGAGAGTAATCCCAATCGTACAGTCAACCACTTACAAGTACGATTCTTCAGTTGCAATGGGCGACCTTTTTGACCTGAAGGCAAGCGGTTACTTTTACTCAAGACTTCAGAATCCGACCTGCGACCACGCAGCAGCAAAGATTGCCGCACTTGAGGGCGGCGTTGCCGGAATGCTCACAGGTTCGGGACAGGCTGCAAATTTTTATGCAATATTTAATATCGCTCAGGCAGGCGACCACATTGTGTCCTCCTCTGCAATATACGGCGGAACTTTCAACCTGTTTAACGTAACTATGCGTAAGCTCGGCATTGACTTCACCTTCGTTTCGCCGCACGCTACCGAAGAAGAAATACAATCAGCTATCCAGCCAAATACAAAGGCTTTATTCGGCGAAACGGTATCAAACCCGAGTCTTGATGTTATGGACATCGAGGTTTTTGCAAAGGTTGCCCATAAAAACGGTATTCCGCTTATTATAGACAACACGTTTGCAACACCGATTAACTGCCGCCCGTTTGAGTTTGGCTGCGATATTGTAACCCATTCCACAACTAAGTATATGGAGGGTCACGCTTCTACAATCGGCGGTGCCATTGTGGACAGCGGCAAGTTCGACTGGAAGCAGAACGACAAGTTCCCGGGACTCACCACTCCCGACGACAGTTATCACGGACTTGTTTATACCGACGCTTTCGGCGAAGGTGCTTACATCACCAAGGCTGTAGTTCAGCTTATGCGTGACCTTGGCTCAGTACAGTCTCCGCAGAACGCATTCCTTCTTAACGTTGGGCTCGAAACGCTCCATCTCCGTATGGCTCGCCACTGCGAAAACGCTAAAAAAGTTGCTGAGCATCTTAAAAAGCATCCCAAAATCACCTGGGTTAAGTGTGCTATGCTCGAGGACGACGACCAGCACGCACTTGCTGCAAAGTATATGCCAAACGGCACCTGTGGCGTTGTATCGTTTGGCGTTCAGGGCGGACGTGAGGCTGCAACAAAGTTTATGGACAGCCTTGAGCTTGCTGCAATTGTTACACACGTTGCAGACGCACGCACCTGTTGCCTGCACCCTGCGTCAACCACTCACCGTCAGCTTACCGACGAACAGCTTGAGGAGTGCGGCGTATCACCCGACCTCATCCGTTTTTCATGCGGTATTGAAGCTGCTGAGGATATTATCGCTGACATAGACAACGCACTTGAAAAAATCTGAGTGCTGAATCTGAGGTATTTAAATGAAACGAGTTTTTCTTTCGGTTATATGTGTTTTAATTATTGCAGTAACCTGTTTTGCTTTTACCTCTTGCAAAAAGGAGGCTGAAAACACACAGCCAACCAAAGCCGTTGTATACTACGACAATCTTGAAGAGATTAACACGCTGCTTGGCTTTGATGTAAAGGTTCCCAAGAGTCTGCGTGTTGAATCTTACGGAGTAAAAAACAGCACCACAATTGAAGTGATTTTTGACGGCGGGTACATCCGCAAGGCAAAAACAATTGAGTCTGTCGGAAACACCAACGAAAACGCAGAGACCAAAACCGTTGAAATCGGCGAGAACGACGTCACTTTTGAATATGTCGACGGCAAAGTCAGGCAGGCAACCTGGTTTGACGGAAGTTTTTCGTACTGCTTAGGTTTTATAAGCGGCGAAAACGAAGACGCTGTAACCGACCTTGTTGAATCTATAAAATAAGAACTGTCGCTCGACAGTTCTTATTTTATTTCGATTGTAAACCTTGTTTTGATTTTTAGTTGACATTTTCTTTTGCTGCATATAGAATATGTGCGGGTGATGAATATGAAAGACGAAAACAAAAAGAAACTCAGAACAATCGACATTGCATATACAGGACTCTCTGTGGCACTGATTGCCGTGTGTTCGTGGATTTCAATACCGCTAAGTGTACCCATTACGCTACAGACTCTCGGCGTTTGCCTTGTGGCAGGACTGTTTGGACTAAAACGGGGTACAGTAGCCACGGTTGCTTACATTCTTTTAGGCACAATCGGCGTACCTGTTTTTGCGGGATTCAGTTCAGGCATCGGCATAATAACAGGTCCAACAGGAGGATATATCGTCGGATTTATCTTCACGGCACTGATTGTCGGCTTTGTCTCTGACAAACAAAGCGGCAAACTTGCAGGCATAGTTATAGCAATGATTGTCGGTATTCTTGTTTGCTACGCTTTCGGCACGGCGTGGTTTGCTTACGTTTTTGCTAACAAAGGCGAGCCTATGACGCTCTATTCCATTCTTCTTGTATGCGTTTTTCCGTTTATCCCGTTTGATGCTGCAAAAATAGTAATTGCAGCAATACTCACCAATAAACTCAGAAAATTTGTAAAATGATAAAGCTTCGTTACCACCACATGATGTGCCTTCCAAGATTTATTGGCAAGGGATACAGCAAAGACTTCTGCAACAACCTTGCCGAAATCAGAGAGCGAATTAAGACAGAGCCTTACACACTCGTTGAAACTGCAGACGACGTGTGTGCAAAATGCCCCAATCTGATTGACGGAATGTGCATTGATAACGAAAAAGTTACACGCTATGACAGAGCGGTGAAGAAAGCCCTTCAGCTCGGCGAACAAATCTCTCCACGCAATATTTGTTCCGACTGTAAGTGGTTTGCAATCTGCTCTAAATAGGTAAACGGCGGTGTATAACCGCCGTTTATTTTATATATTTTTTTATTTCATTTTCCCATTTTTCCAGCAATCTGTCGTAGCTCCACGCTGCATTGGCTGGGCTTGTTGACGGCAGGCAAACCGACGCCATACCCGTTTTGCAAATCTGATATTTATTATACAGCTCATCCGCCTTTTTGCCGTTTGTAAATATCTGCTTTATCTCTGCCGCATTAAGTATAGCCTCAAGGTCGGTAGGCACGGCGTTTTTTATCGTACTGTCCGCCGAACCTTCAATCTCGCACTGCTGAATAACATCCCAAACGGCGATACCGTGACGCAGCAAAAACGCTTTCTTTTCATGAATGCTCTGCGGCACTTCCCTGTTTGTAATTCGTGCAAGTACTTTCCAGAATCGGTTTTGCGGATGTCCATAAAAGAATCCGTACTCACGTGATTTCACCGACGGGAACGAGCCAAGTATAAGTATTTGTGAATTCTTATCATATACCGCATCAATAGGATGCGTTATTATTTTGCTCATTTCTGCTCCTCAAACGGATATACAAGTTTCATCTGTCGGCGGCATTCATCCATAATCCGCATACATTCAAGCGTTGCTGTATGTGGAATATAATCAGATTCCGTCTTCACTGATTTTATTTCTTCGGCTACGTGTGTAAACTCGGTAAGGTAGTCAGTCTTTCCCCTGAACACCTGCTTACCGCTCTTGTTTTTAAGAGTCGCCTTGCTTGCCATATGGAAAAAGCCCATTGCGATTTTTCCGTCTGTACCTTCAATAACACAGTTTTCCTTAAGCGTATCGAGTGCCATATTGAGCGTGCATTTTATTTCGCCGTAGTAAAGAGTAACCGTTTCTTTTACGTCAATACCGTTTTTTATAACACCGTCGCACTCGATTTTGTCGGGATAACCAAACAAATTATAGCAGTATGTTATCGGATATATTCCTATATCAAGCAATGCACCGCCTGCCGTTGACGGTGTGAGTACTCTTGAGTTCTTGCTCATCATAAGCCCCGGGAAAGCATAATTGATTACAACGCTTTTTACATCGCCGATTTCACCGCTTTGCACCCATTTTTTTACCGTTAGTGCAACATCCGAAAACCAGGTCCACATCGCTTCGCAAAAGTACACACCATTATCCTTTGAACAGTCAATAAGCGTCTGCACATCTTTTTCACAAACAGCAACAGGCTTTTCGCAAAGCACGGGCTTACCCGCTTTCATAGCACGAACTGCGTAGTCAAGATGCGATGTATGTGGCGTTGCAATATAAATGCCGTCTATATCGTTTGCCGCAATCATCTCGTCATAATCTGCATACGCCCTAGCAGAGTGTGCAGTTGCAAAAGACTCCGCTTTTTCTTTGTTCCTGCCGTAGACAGCAGTAATTGTATGGTTGCCTTTGAGAATGCTTTTTGCCGTGGACTTTGCAATGTTGCCGTTACCTACATAACCCCATCTGAATTTCATAGTTACGCCTTTCTCCTTTTACTTATCTTCACAAGCCTTGGTCTGTTATACCGTTGCATAATTACAAATATTCCGTCAAGTGCTGCAGCCAGCAGTGACGTTACTATAAACACCGCAGGTGTGCCTGCATATATAATAAACAGCAGCGGCACAAAAGACAATACAATTATTACCTCGTGAACAACCTCGCTGACGCAAGTGGTTTCAATAACCTCCTCGAGCGAGTGTTTTGATAAATCAAATGTTTCGGGTGCAAAGGTTGGCATTTTGTTCTTCCATTTCTTTACTTTAAGCATTTTATACAGTTTCTTTTCAAACGGCTTTTCAGTAAACCAGACAGAATTCGCATCAAATTTATGTTTTGAAACAATAAAGCCTACCAACAGCCGCATTGCAAAATGGTAAAAAAATGTGCCTGCAGTGATAGTCAGCGACAAAAAGGCAGCACTTTCTGTGATGGCTGTAAACACCGCAAATATGATGTCTATAACTAACAATGTAAACGTAAATAAAATTAGTTTCATCTTCATAATACAATAATATCAAATCACATCGTATAAGTAAAGAGTCGCTGCAAAAAATATCATCAAGGACAAAACACTTAGCCAGCAGGCAAAAGTAAGAAAAACAAAGAAAAAACAGTCTCAAAAGAGACTGTTTATATAATGTCGGCATCGACCTATTTTCCCAGGCAGCTGCCCTCGTCCAAACATATTTCGTGATTGAAGCATTAAAAATGCTAATAATCACTTCATATGTTTCTCCTCTCAAATCAAAATTCGGCTTTGCCTGCTTTTTGATTTGGTTTGATTGCATATTGAAAATACTTGGCGGGCAGCAATTAAAGATAATAACAGATAAAGAAAAAACCAACCAGATGGTTGGTTTTTTCTATATGTCGGCATCGACCTATTTTCCCAGGCAGCTGCCCGCCAAGTATTTTCGGCACGCATGAGCTTAACTACCGTGTT
>SVQF01000018.1 GCA_015065445.1 Oscillospiraceae bacterium
TGTTCACCGGCACCGGCGGAACCTTCACAGGATCGCCGTCAATCAACACAACCTATTACCTTGCTGCTCCTGCTCCGGCAGTTAACTACGTAGCAGAGATAAACGGCACAGGTTATGAAACTGTAGAAGAGGCAATCACAGCCGCACAGAACGGCGACACGGTTACACTGTTAAGCGATGTTTCAACAAACATTACTGTTCCTGCAGGCAAGAATATTACTCTTGACCTTGGCGACAAAACCGTAAATAAACCTATCATTAACAACGGCACATTAACCATTACAAACGGAACACTCTACAACCCGGGCTTTTATATGCCTGATATTGGCTATGGTGCATATGCTGTTATGAACAACGGTGTATTAACAGTTGAGGACGTAACCTGCACAGGTACAATCGTAAACAAATCAACTGTTGCAACACCTTCAATGACAATTAACAGCGGTACTTACCACGGTGATTTCCTTGCCGTTGCTTCACATTCAGGTGCAACCACCGAGATTAACGGAGGCACTTTTGACGGTCAGGGCTTTGTCGAAGCTTGCAGCGGCTCAAAGATTGTATTTAACGACGGTACTGTAACAGCCGTTCTTGCATACGGCAACGGCGGTTCACTCGAAATCAACGGCGGTTATATTAACGCTTTAGTGGCTGAAAATGAAGGTGACACACCAGCTTCTATTGTAGTTACAGGCGGTACGTTCAAAGACTCAACGGACGTTCAGCAATACATGGCAGACGGTGTTGAAAAAGTTGACAACGGCGACGGAACATACACTGTTCTTCCTGCCAGCACTCCTAAGCCGGACGGCTTCAATCTCAGCATTGAAGATATGATTCATATGAATCTTTACATAAATGTTGACGATTATGAGGGCGACACAGTTGTAATAACTTACAACGACCCTGACGCACAGACTCCTACTGCTAAGACAGACACCTACACAGGCTCAGCACTTACAGAGCTTAAAGACGCACAGGACGGCAGATACGTAATCTCTGTTCTTGCAGCACCTGCACAAATTAAGGATGAAGTTACTGTAGAAGTTATGAAAAACGGCTCAGTTGTTCACACCTTCACAACAACAGTTGCAACCTACTGCAATGAAATCATTGCAAAGAGCAGTGATGCAGAGCTTGTAGCACTTGCAAAGGCAATGCTTGACTACGGTAAGGCTTGCAGCGACGAGTTTAACTACAACGAGGATGCATTTGTTGAGCAGGCTTACTACAACACTGCTGATGCATCATATATACTCGATGAGGAAGCAAAACTAAATTCTGCAGATGCAAACGGTCAGTTTGCCGGCTATGCCTACATTGCAAAGTCTGTTCCTGCACTTCGCATTTACCTCAACACAACAGAGGCAGAGGTTGTTCAGAACAATCTCAAGGCTTATGTAAATGGCGTTGAGAAAGAAATCACAGTTGTTGAAGGCACAACAAATGTTTGTGTTGACATCACAGGTATTCTCGCAGAAGATCTTAATGCAGAGTACACGGTTGAATTCAACGGCGGCACACTCAAACTGAACGCACTTCAGTATGCAAAGGCTAAGGGTGGCAACACTGATTTAGGCAGAAGTATGTGCAGATATTGGGATAGTGCAGACTACTATTTTAAACGTTAAAGGAGGGCACTGAATATGAAAAAATTTGAATACAAAGAGCCTGAATTTAAGGTTGTAATTGTAAACTGCGAAGATGTTCTTACAGCATCAGGCGACGAACCCACACCACCCCCGGCAGGAACTCTCAACAGAGTTTCTTCTGCTTGGGAAATGGGTACGTTCGGACTCTAAAATCTAACAAAAGCACCGAGGCTCTGCCTCGGTGTTTTTTTATTTGTTAAACTATTGTTGTTACGTATATTTGACTTGTACTTATTTTTTGTGTTAAAATAGTAGTATCTTGAATTTGGAGATAATATTATGAATGATTACAAAATGTTTCAGGTATCCACACTGCAGGCGTTAATGCTCGGCTATACAAAATCTGTTATCACTGTTGAAGAACTGCTTAAGCACGGCGACACCGGACTCGGCACGTTCGAGGATGTTGACGGCGAGATGATTGTGCTTGACGGTCACTGTTATCAGGCAAAGTCCGACGGCACAATCTACGAGGCTGACGGTAAAACGGGCGTGCCGTTTTGTGCAGTTTCGTTTATGAACACAAACAGCGAATTTGATATTGAAAACGTCAGCAGTATTGAGGACTTGAAGCAGTTTCTTGACGTAGCTATTGACGAGGCTTTTGCACTCAACAGTATGCACGTTGTCAGAGTTGACGGTTTGTTTAATAAGGTTATGGCACGCTCCGAAGACGGACTCAAGTCCCGTCACGTCGAACTCAAAAAAATCCTTGAAAACAACCAGCAGGATTTCTGCTTTGAAAACATAAAAGGCACTTTGGTGTGCGTTTATTTTCCCGACTATATGGACGGCATCAACGCACCGGGCTGGCACCTGCATTTTGTGTCTGCAGACAGAACCTGCGGCGGCCATGTTTTTGATATTGACCTTAAGCACGGCAAGGTGGAGTTCAGCAGAATAAGTACTATCGAAATCAAGTTTCCCGCAACTGCGGAGTTTGACACGTACGCTCTCAAAGAGGCGTCCGACAAAGACATAAAGGCAGTTGAGCAGGGAAAATAGAGGTAATGCCATAATGATTTACACTGTGACGCTTAATCCTGCTCTTGATTATGTTGTTAAAGTGAATGAACTGCGTACTGACAACATCAACCGTGCCGACGAGGCAACTATCTGCTACGGCGGCAAAGGAATAAATGTGTCTGTCATACTTACAAGGCTTGGCGTAAAAAACAAGGCACTCGGCTTTGTTGCGGGATTTACGGGCGAAAGACTTGAACAGATGCTTAAAAGCGAAGGCATAGACTGCGATTTTAACCGTCTGAAAAACGGAACTACAAGAATTAATGTTAAAATCAGGGCAGCTGCGGAACTTGACATAAACGCCGACGGACCCGAAATTTCAAACAGCGATGTTGAAGAACTGCTCAAAAAACTCGACAGAATACAAGAGGGCGATTATTTAGTCCTCTCGGGTTCGGTACCGAAAACGCTGCCGTCAGATATTTATGAGCGTATGCTTAAAAGACTTATGGGCAGGGGCGTAAAATTTGCGGTTGATACAACGGGCGACTTGCTGCTTAACGCACTTAAATACAAGCCTTTTTTAGTCAAGCCCAACCACCACGAACTTGGCGATTTGTTCGGCGTTACTATAAAGATCGAAGCCGATGTATTGACTTACGCAAAGCGGCTTCAGAATATGGGTGCAAAAAATGTGCTTGTGTCACGTGCAGAGGACGGTGCAATTCTGCTTGACGAAAACGGTTTTGTTCACAAAGCTAAAAACGCCGACGGAACACTCGTAAATTCCGTGGGTTGCGGCGACAGTATGGTCGGCGGATTTGTTGCCGCTTGCACCCAAACAAAAGATTACGCCCGTGCACTCAGACTCGGTACTGCCTGCGGCAACGCTACGGCGTTTTCAGACGCCCTTGCTAAAAAGACGGATATTGAGCGTATTTATGAACTGCTGAATACAGACAGCAACAATTATAATACATAGTTATAAAAGCGGATTTCTGCGGAAATTCGCTTTTTACGTACTCACGCATACACTGCAAATAATTATTTACATTCCGCCTGTTTAGTATTATTATAAAAATAATAAGGCGATTGGTGAAAAATATGAATTTACAAAAGCTGAAATCAGAATGTGAAAAACTGAATATCACCCTTCCGCTCGCAACCGGCACGGACGTTCTTGGCGAGGCGGTTTCTCTTAGTGGCAAGACTGTACACAACCGACTTGCCGTGCAGCCTATGGAAGGTTGCGACGGCGAAAGTGACGGCAGTGTTTCCGACCTTGTCAGAAGGCGTTACCTCCGCTTTGCAAACGGAGGTGCGGGTCTGATATGGGCAGAGGCAACCGCTGTTGTAAATGAGGGCAGAGCAAATCCCCGTCAGCTTATGTTAAACGGCAAAACGGCGGACAGTTTTAAATCGCTTGTTGAAATCACCAAAGAAAACTGTTTAAAACAAAACGGGTACGAGCCTGTGATTATCTGCCAGCTTACACACTCGGGGAGGCAGTCAAATCCCACGGGAAAGCCTGCTCCGATTATCGCTTATCGCAATGCGTTGTTTGAAAAAACACGCCCTGCCGATGACGGTATGATTGCTGCTGACGACTACCTTGCAACGCTTCCCTACAGGTTTGCCGAGGCGGCGGCTCTCGCTAAGGAGTGCGGATTTGACGGTGCTGACGTAAAGTGCTGTCACGGATATTTGTTTGCCGAACTGCTTTCGGCATACGGCAGAAAAGGAATTTACGGCGGCAGTTTTGAAAATCGCACACGCCTTTATACCGACACCTTGCGTGCAGTAAAGTCCGCTGTATCAAACAGCTTTATTGTGACAAGCAGGCTGAATGCCTACGACGGATTTGAGTATCCCTTTGGGTTTGGTGTTCGTGAGGGTGAAGGCGACGCTCCCTGCCTTGACGAAACCATAAAGCTTATTGATATGCTGCACAATACGCTCGGTATCGGGCTTATCAACATTACTATCGGCAACCCGTATGTTAATCCGCACCTTAACCGACCGTTTAACAAGGGCGGATATTCAGCTCCCGAGCACCCGCTTTGCAGCGTACTTAAAATGATTAACTGCACTGCCGAAATAAAAGCGGCGTTTCCTGATTTAAAAGTTGTCGGTTCGTCGTATTCCTATCTTGGCGAAGCGGCACCGCTCCTTGCGGCAGGCGAAGTGCAAAACGGCGTTTGCGATATTGCAGGATTTGGCAGAATGGCGATAGCATATCCCGATTTTGCAAGGGACATTATCGCAGGAAGTTTTGACAAAAACAAATGTTGCTTAGCCTGCTCAAAGTGCAGCGAAATGATGCGGGCAGGCGGAGTCGCAGGCTGTGTAGTAAAAGACAGCGAAGTGTATTTACCGCTTTATAAGGAGTGTGTATTAAAATGAAGATTGCTATTGTAACGGGCGGCAGAAAAGGTATAGGCTACGCCTGTGCCGCCACGCTAACACAGATGGGGTATTTTGTTATTGTTACGGGCAGGGGCGACTCTGCCTATGTTGATAACGAAAATATAAAATACATTCAGTGTGACAACTCCGATGTGTCGCAGATTAAAGACTTTGTAAAACGCACAGTTGCGGAGTTTGGCAGAATTGACCTGCTTGTAAACAACGCAGGAGTCGCACCGAAAGTCAGAAAGGATATTCTCCGGATTGACGAGTCTGACTACAACTTCTGCCTCGACACAAATCTTAAAGGCTGTTACTTTATGACTCAGTGCGTCGCAAACGAAATGATTAAGGCGGCAGGCACAGACGGGTATTCACCGAGGATTATTAACATATCGTCGGTGTCCGCTTACGCCTCGTCAACAAACAGGGGCGAGTACTGTATTTCAAAAGCGGGCATATCCATGGTGACAAAGCTTTTTGCAGACAGACTTGCCGAATACTCCATACCTGTATTTGAAATCAGACCCGGCGTTATTGAAACCGATATGACCTCAGCGGTTAAAGAAAAGTACGAAAAAATGATTGCCGACGGACTCACTCCGATTAAACGTATCGGAAATCCGCAGGATGTTGCAAACTGCGTGGAGGTACTCGCAGGCGGCAAACTCGATTTTGCAACGGGACAGGTTATTAATGCCGACGGCGGATTTTCGCTCAGGAGATTATGATGAAAAAAGAATATTACTGCAACGTACTCATCGTCGGCTGCGGTGCGGCCGGTCTTGCCTGTGCGTACAACCTCAGTCGCCTCGGCGTTAAAGACGTTACCGTTGCGTGCGAAAACCGAAATTACGGCACTTCACGCAACACGGGGTCCGACAAGCAGACCTATTACAAACTGTCGCTTTCGGGTAGCGAAAACGACAGCGTATACAAAATGGCAAACGAGCTTTTTTCGTACGGTGGAATTAACGGCGACAACGCACTTTGCGAAGCTGCGTCGAGTGCGGAATGCTTTTTTCGTCTTACAGAACTCGGCGTGCCGTTTGTAAAAAACGAGTACGGCGAGTACGCAGGCTACAAAACAGATTTTGACAGCTGTAAACGTGGCACGTCTGCAGGTCCGCTGACATCAAAGTATATGACCGAATCGCTCGAAAGAGCGGTGGAAAAGACGGATACAGAGTTTATCAGCGGGCTTTTTCCCGTAAAAATAATCAAAAGCGGCAACACCGCACGTGGCTGTGTATTTGCAGACGGTCACGGTTTTACAACCGTATTTGCAAACTACGTTGTGTTTGCAACGGGCGGAGAGGCTGCAATGTTTGGTAGCAGCGTTTTCCCAAAGAGTCAGTTCGGTGCGATGGGCGTTCTGATTGACTCGGGCTGTGAACTTTCAAATTTCAACTACTGGCAGTACGGACTTGCATCTGTTGACTTCCGGTGGAATGCTTCAGGCTCGTATCAGCAGGTAATTCCACGGTACGTCAGCGTTGATAAAAACGGCAGGGAACACGAATTTCTCCGTGACAGCCTCAGTGACTGCGAGATATTTGAATACACATTTTTAAAGGGCTACGAGTGGCCGTTTGACAGCGAAAGAATAAACGCCTCGTCAAAGATTGACCTGCTTGTAAAAGAACAGACGGACAAGGGATTTGACGTGTATCTTGACTACACGAAAAATCCGCAGAATTTCAGTTTTGACATTCTGCCCGAAAAGGCTGGGCAGTACCTTGAAAACTCATCTGCAATGCAACCCACACCTGTTCAGAGGTTACTCAGCATGAACATCCGTGCGTACAAAAATTACCTTGCACACGGCATTGACCTAAAAAACGATTACCTCAGAATTGCCCTTTGCTCGCAACATCAAAACGGCGGTGCAAGCGTTGACGCCGACTATGAAACAAGCGTTGGCAACCTCTTTGCAATCGGCGAGGCAGCGGGTGTTTTCGGTGCGTACAGACCGGGTGGCTCCGCACTCAACTCAACGCAGGTGAGCGCCCTTCGATGTGCCGAAAAAATCGCAAAGATGCCGCAGACAGCACCGCCTGAAAAGACCGGTTATTCACTGCCCCAAACCACCTTTGACGACGACGGGATGGTTTTAAAGTGGCAGAAAATCACGGACAGAATTTGCCTTAACATAAGGGATGTTACCGAAATAAAAAAGTATGTGCCCGGGTTGATTAGCGATTTGGCGTCTTGCAGATATTACAAAAGTCATGAGGTGCTTACTGCAACGCTTGCGTTTTACAAGAGCTGCATATTTGCAGGCGAAAACATAGGCTCTTACGGATGCAGTGTCTATACCGAAAACGGTGCGATAACCGAAAAAAGCAGTAATAAAAACAAAATTGTTGTGTTCGACGGCGAATGCTCGCTGCGTGAGGTACGCCCGATTCCCAAGTCGGAGCAGTGGTTTGAAAAAGTGTATAACAAAAGGAGCGAAAATATATGATTACTTATCTTTTAACTTATAAACTTGAGTCAGAGGAAAAGCGAAACGCATTTCTGAGTGAACTCAGACAAAACAAAGCGGACGTAATCAGCAGGGCAGAGGACGGCTGCATTAAATACAGTTACTATCTTCCGTGTGACGATAGCAAATCGCTGCTTCTTGTAGAAATGTGGGAGAGTGAAGCTCATCAGAAAAAGCATACAACTCAGCCGCACTTTAAAATCATTCAGGAATTAAAACAAAAGTATAACGTTACAACAGAGTGTGATTCGCTATGACAAGAGAATGGCTTGAAAACCGTACCGCTTCCGACATAAACTTAAGCCTTGAGTTTATTCCCAAAGCTAAGGACAGAGCAGCGTGGGAAGGCATACCGCAAAACATAAAAGACGAAAAAATAAAAGAGGCTGAAGGGTATCTCTCTTTCAGTTTTGAAGGGCTGACGGCTACGGATTTTCTCTTGTTTAAAAGGGAAGGTAACCGTGGTGTTTACGAAAACAAATCGCTGAAAAAACGTGACGCACTTTCGGCTCTTGTTATAGGCGAGTGCCTCGAGTACAAGGGCAGATTTACCGACGCAATTATTAACGGAATATGGTCGCTGTGCGAAGAGAGTTTCTGGGGTGTTCCCGCACATAACGACGGCAAAGCACTGCCCGATGTGAACGAGCCGATTATTGATATTTTTGCAGCACAGACGGCGGGAACGGTCACGCTTGCTGCGTATGTTCTTGCCGACGAGTTGAACGCCGTTTCGCCGCAGATTACACAGCGTGTGCAGTACGAGGTTGAAAAGCGTATTCTTACCCCGTTTGCCGAAAGTACTTCGTTCTGGTGGATGGGTTACTACCGAAAAGATATAAACAACTGGAATCCGTGGATTTTGTCAAATATTATTTATCCTATTCTGATTTACAAAAAGTTTGAATTGGTTGACAAGGCACTCTATGTGCTTGACGCATTCCTTAATTATTGCAGTGACGAGGGCAGTTGCGACGAGGGTATGACCTACTGGAACGTGGGGGCTCTTTGTATGTTCGAGTTTCTTGAAACTCTGTACAGGTCAAGCGGCGGCACGATTGATTTTTACGGTAACGCCAAAGTCAGAAACTGCCTTGCATTTGTTCTCAAGATGTATATAGGCGGCGGTCAGTTTGTAAATTTTGCCGACGCAGCACCGCTCACGCCTATAAACTTTGCGACGGTTTACAGAGTTGGCACCAGACTTGGCAACGACGAAATAAAAGCCCTTGCAGCGGAGCTCTACGCAAACAGAAGCGAAAAAAACAAGTCGGAGTATCTGGCACTTAAAAGGGATATTTTCGACCTGTTTGCGTACGCAGACCTTCTAAGAACACAGCCGCTTAATGCAAAATCGGCGTATTATTATATGTCAGACATTCAGGTGCTTACTTTTAAAAGCAAAAAACATTTTGTGGCAATCAAAGGCGGCAGTAACGGCGAAAATCACAACCATAACGACGTTGGAAGTTTTATCTTTTACAGCGACGAAAAGCCCGTGATTATTGACATAGGGGCTCCGTTTTACGACGCTCGCTCGTTTTCTGACAGACGGTACGAAATCTTTTCAAATCAAAGTGCCTACCACAACCTGCCGATTGTGAACGGCTCTCAGCAGCAGGCTGGGGGCGAACACAGGGCGGAGGAGTTTTCAGCTAAGAAGTATTGCGTTAGTATGAAACTCGACTCCTGCTACGGCGAAAAGTGTTCACGCACTTTTGATTACAGGAACGAGCACCTTTACATAACGGATACGTTTGATAATGCAGAAGTTCATACCTGCTTTATCTGTGCCGCTGAACCGCAGCAGACAGACGGCGGTGTAAAAGTAAACGGCACAAAAATCCTGTGCAGTGCACCGCACAAACTGAAAGCAGAAAAAATTGTGCTTGACGATTTGCGGCTGAAAAATTCGTGGGGCGACGTAATCTGGCGAGTGATTTTCAGCTTTGAAAATGCAAACAAAACAGAATTTGAAATAGGCGAATAACTATGAATATTGCACTTTTCGGTGCCGCAGGGTACGGCAAAACATACCTTGATTTAATTGAATACGCAAAAAAATACGGACACGTTCTGTGTGCAGTTGTTGACCCGTTTGCAAATCAGTCCGATTTTTCTGTTTCTGTTTTCAGCGACGAAAACGCACTTTTTGAAAGCAAAATACACATTGACCTTGCAGTGATTACAAGCCCTATTTACTGCCACTTCAGACAGGCAAAGGCGTGTATTGAACACGGAATTAATGTTCTTTGTGAAAAACCTGTGTGTGCAGATGTGCAGAGTGCCGAAACTCTCGAAAAGTATGCGGCACAAAACGGCGTTTTGCTTGGCGTTGGTTTTCAGCTTTCGTGGTGCGACAATATTCTGCGGCTAAAAAAGGATATATCCAACGGGCGATTCGGAAAACCGCTTGCGTTCAAATGCCTTCTTTCGTGGAGGCGTCCTGCGAGTTACTACAGCGACAGTTCGTGGAAGGGCAGAATTACCGACCAAAACGGCAACCTTGTAAACGACAGCGTTATTTTTAACGCAACGTCGCACTACCTGCACAACATATTTTTTGTAAGCGGCAGCGATGTAGCCGACTACGGTTATTTTACCGCAAGGGCTAACGATATAGAAAGTTTTGACACCTGTGTTATCAAGGGCAAACTCAAAAACGGTGCGTCTTTGTGGTTTGGTGCAACGCACTGCGGCGACGAGTATATTGAGCCGATTTTTGAGTACCGTTTTGAAAACGCCACCGTTTACTATAATCAGAATAATGAGGACAGAATGTTTGCCGTTATGAACGATGGCAGCGTTGCAGATTACGGCAAACTTCAGGGTAGCGGGCAGGACGCACAAAAACTGTTGAAAATGCTTAATGCACAGACCTCTGCAGACGTTATGTGCAGCATTTCGGACTGCATGCCGCATCTTAAAATATGCAGCGAAATAACAGGCGGCAGAAAGCCTCTTGAATTCAGCGAAAAAACACTCATCAGCGACATAGTTACAGTACCCGACCTTTGCAGCAAAATGCGTTTGTGGTACGGTAAAGAACTGCTGCCCGACTTATAAATAAATGCGGTGTTTCTGCACCGCATTTATTTATGTTATGTATTTGTTTTTATTAAAAAATATGTTATAATATATAGATAACTGAAATACCCGGGCGGAGCAAATTATCCTGAAGGCAAAAATCGGTCACATCATAAATACCGACAGACTTAAAAAAGCCGTCGGCGATAAATCTGTAGAGGTAAAGTTTAATCCTTAACTCTGCTAAAATAAATATTATACCTGCAAAGAGAGGGCTTATTTTGAAACTAAAAAAACTCAACGCAACACTTGGACTTTTATCAATATTTTTTATGCTTGTGCATATTGGGTACAGCGTATTTGCGTACCTTACAATGTACTACAACCCCACACTGAAAACGGTGTTTTCGGTGCCGTTTATAGTGCTTGTATGCCTGCACGCAGTGTGCGGAATGTCCATACTTTTTATGCAAAAAGACGGCAGGGGCGACCTCTACAAAAAACAGAATATGCGTACAGTGTTGCAGCGGGTGACAGCGGCACTTATATTTCCGCTTCTGATACTCCACCTCAACACCTTTTCGCTTATGCAGGCAAGTGCCGAAAAGGGTGCTAAAGGAATTATCATTATTCTTATTGCGGCTGAACTTCTGTTTTTCGGCGTGGTAATTACACACGTTGCAACTTCGTTTACAAACGGATTTGTCACGCTCGGACTTCTTTCTTCGGAAAAAACAAAAAACGTGCTTGACAAAACCATGTACGTAATCTGCTTTGCTGCCTTTGTAATTTCGGCTTTTGCCGTTATCAAAGGTCAGGCAATAATGTTCCTTCACTGAAAGGGTATATACTATGAAAAAAGCGATTGTAATCGGAAGCGGTATCGCAGGTATGACCTGTGCAATACGTCTTGCAAGGAGCGGAGTCAACGTAACCGTTGTGTCGCCGTTTCCGTCGGAACGCTCGCAGTCGGTAATGGCGGCCGGTGGAATAAACGGCGTTCTTTCAGACTGCGAGGAGGGCGACTCGGTGCAGTGCCACGTTGACGATACGCTTAAGGGCGGAAGTTATATTGCAGGCAAAAACGCTGTAACAGGTCTTTGCAAAAATGCTGAGAATATAATTGAACATCTTAAAGAAATCGGCACAGTTTTTTCTGTTGACGGTGACGGTCAGCCGATGCGAAGAGCGTTTGGCGGACAGTCGCACCGCAGAACATATTACTGCGGTTCAGCCACGGGCAAGCATATTGTGTCTGCCCTTGTTATGGAACTCAGAAGATACGAGGCGGCAGGACTTGTCGAAAGAAAACTCTGGTCTTGCTTTTACTCCGCACTTATTAAGGATGGCGTGTGCTATGGCGTTATTCTGTTTGACGAAACAAAAGGAACGCTTGTGCAGTTAACTGCCGACGCAGTTGTAATGGCTGTAGGCGGGCAGAACGCAATGTTCGGCAAAACAACGGGTTCAACGCAGTGCGACGGATACGCTGCAGGAAAACTCTTTACTCAGGGCGTTGAACTCAAAAACCTTGAGTTTATACAGTACCACCCAACCACGGTAGAAACACCGCAAAAGCGTATGCTTATATCCGAAGCGGTGCGTGGCGAAGGCGGAAGGCTGTTTTACGTTGAAGACGAAAAACGTGTTTATTTTATGGAGCAAAAATACGGTGCGGGCGGAAACCTTATGACAAGGGACGTTATCAGCCGTGAGATTGACTCTGCAGGCAAAGAAGTGTTTCTTGATATATCGTTTCTCGGCGAAAAAGAGATAGATAAACGCCTGCCGGAAGTGCGTGAACTCTGTCTTAAATACATCGGTCTTGATATTGCAAAAGAACCGATTCCCGTTGCACCTTCCGTTCACTTCTTTATGGGCGGAATTGCAGTTCATATGAATCACGAAACCAATATCAAAAACCTGTTTGCCATCGGCGAATGTGCGTCTATGTACCACGGTGCCAACCGACTCGGCGGCAACTCGCTGCTGTCGGCACAGTACTCGGCAATTGTTGCCGCAGATGAGATTGCCGGCAGAGAATTCAGCGGCATCGCACCCGACTTTTCGTCAGAACTTGACGAGGGAAACGAAAGGCTCAAAAAACTGAAAAGCAATACGGACAGTCAGTTTCCGTCGGCATATATACGTGAAATGCTTGCGGATACAATGCGTGACGACCTCGGCATTTCACGGGATGCAGAGTCGCTTGAAAAAGGGATTAAAAGTATTGATTATTATTTGTCTGTGGCAGACAGCATAAACTACGACAGCAGCGTTGCCATGCACGAACTCTATTCGCTCGGTGCAATACTGCATCTCGCACGGGCAACGCTTACCTGTGCAAAACAACGCCGTGAAAGCAGGGGAGCCCATTTCAGAGCGGACTATCCGCAATCCGACGACGGTTTTGCATATGCCACTATTATTTCGTACGACGACGGAAAATACAACGTGTGTCTTGACAAGGAACAGAAATATGAAAGTTAAAATATTAAGACAGGTGTCGCCGTTTTCAGAAAGCTATTGGGAAACGTTCAACGCCGACGTACCACCTGAAACATCTGTTGCGGCTCTGATTGATTATCTTAATTACAACGACGATATTGTTGACGAAACGGGTAAACCCACTACACGAATAGGCTGGGAGTGTTCCTGCCTTCAGGGTGTGTGCGGCTCGTGTGCTATGGTTATTAACGGCGTGCCTTCGCTTGCGTGCGAAACGTTTGTAAAGGATATTGTTAAAGACCCTTCAAAAGATACCGTCACAATTAAACCGTTGCAGAAGTTTCCTGTAATTCACGACCTTGTTGTTGACAGGTCGGTGATATTTGAAAAACTTAAAAAAACCAGTATGTTTATCGGTGAATACAATCCGAAAAAAGAGAAAAAAACGGCGAAGAATAAAGCGTTTGAACATCAGTACCTGGCGGCAAAATGTCTTAAATGCGGACTGTGCCTTGAAGTCTGTCCAAATTATTCGGGCGGCGAAAACTTTTACGGTGCCTTGTTTGCAAACGACTGCTATACCGTTGCCACGAGGAATACCGATAAGGCGTCGGAAGTTCAGGAACAGTATGCAAAGCATTTTGCGTCAGGTTGTTCAAAGTCAATGTCATGTATGGATGTATGCCCTATGAAAATACCCACAATCGCATCAATGGCAAAAATGAACCGCAAACAAAAACAACGGTAAGAGAAAGGCGAGATGCAGTAACGAAGGTTAGTCCAAAAATCGCATCTCGCTTAAAATTTACCGTTGTTTTTTATATTTAAGTATCTTGACTTTTGCATCGTCGCCCGATACAGTTATTATTCGCTCGTGAGCATTGTTTATTGACTTTATAACAGAAAATATAAGTCCGTCGTCCGCAAAGATTTCTATACTCATTTTATCAATAATAAGTCTGAGATTTATATGTCCGCTGAGCGACAGCGGTATACTTTTACCGCCGAGAGAAATTGTGTTTTTCTTTATGTTTATGTTAAGTTCTGTGTCGTCAATGTTTACAGAAAAATCACTTTTTGATTCAATATCGGCTACACAAAAACCGTTGGTTATATACTTTCCGGCACAACCGCTTTGTACAGGTTTAAGCCTGTTTTCTATTTCGCTGCAAAGTGATGCTTTCAGTCTCATTCTGCCGTCATTCAGCGTCACAAGCGACATCTCGGCAGGCACGCTCATCTGACCGCAGAAACACTGATTGTTTTCGGGGTCAATATTCTCCCACGTTATTCGTAGCACTCTGCCGTGCGTACCGAAAAATGACTGTGCGGCATAACTGTTTTTGCCGTCAAGTTCGCAGTAGTATCTTACAGGCTCCTGCTCGGCTGCAAACCCGTTTTTGTTAAAACTGCCGACAATGTAGTAATCGGCGGCACCCGACAAAATCCATTTGCCGCTTTCTTTCAGGTAATACAGGTCGGGGCATTCGCAATCGCCTTTTATATGAATTCGCTGAAATTCGTTCCAATTCAGCAGGTTGTCAGATTTAAGCAGACAGTATTCGTCACCGTCAAGATACAGTGCCATTACATAGGCGTTCATTTCGGGAACAAAAACTACTTTAGGGTCTCGGTTTTCGCCTGTAATATTAGGTACAATTGGGTTTCCTGCATACTTTGTGAAGTGAACCGAGTCCGTGGAATAAGCAAGCTCCTGCGTGAACTTTGGTGCAGTACTGTTGTTTGAGTATTCGGCGTTAGTATAAAACAAAAGCATAGCGTTTTTGCCAAGACCGCTCACGTTTTGCGTGTCGCATACCGCACTACCCGAAAACATAGTTCCGTTTTTGTCAGGAAAAAGTACGTCGCCTATGTGTTCAAAATCTGCAAAATCCGTTGTTACCGAGTGGTGCCAGTGCATATTTCCCCACACGGTACTAAGCGGATTGTGCTGACAGAATATGTGATATTTCCCACCGTAAAAAATCAGTCCGTTCGGGTCGTTCAGCCATCCGTACGGCACGGTGTAGTGTATTTCAGGTCTGAATGAGTTGCAGGTCGGCGTTTTACATTCAGTTTCTCCGTCAAAAACAAATTCTTTTTTGTCGCATAAAAACTCAACCGATTTACCTTTAAACCGTTCAACATCAAGGTAAAACGGAATTCCGTCTTTTGCAGGGCGTACCTGCAGGCGAAAAAGCAATTCTTTGTTTTCGTCCAGTGCAACTATCTGCTTTTCGGGAGCAGCAGGGTCCGTATTAATTACAAGGTACTTTTTTGATATAAGCATAATTATTCTCCTGTTACCAATATCATAATACAAATGCACAGTTATTGCAATATGCCGTATATACGGTTTGCAAAAATATGCTGACAATGCGGTACGTCACCTGTAAAGCAAAAAATATGTTAAAGCAAGGAATTATCCTTGCTTTTTTGTATAATATGTGGTATAGTGTAATAAATTGTACACTATTCAATTTTGCAAAATTTGTCGTTTGGCTTTTTGGAGGTTAAAAATGGCGTTTAATATTCAGCGATATATGACAAGGGGCGTTGTAAGAGTCGTAACCGACTCGCTTCGTGCAACGGCAAAAAACGAAAAAGAAAATGCTTTTATGAAGAGTTTCGCAAGAGCTTCACGTGCTGCGTCAAAAAAGCGTTATGCCGCTGAAAAGAAGGGCGAGCATATCCCGCCGTTTCTGATTGCGAGCATTACCAGTTCCTGTAATCTGCACTGTGCAGGCTGCTATTCAAGAAGCAATAATGCCTGCTGTGACGATAAGCCGGTTGACCAGCTCAGTTCAGAAGAATGGAATAGTATTTTTTCAGAGGCTGACGAACTCGGTATCAGTTTTATTCTGCTTGCAGGCGGCGAACCCCTTATGCGATACGATGTTATAAAACAGGCAGCACAGCACAAAAACATATTGTTTCCTATATTTACAAACGGCACTTATCTGCACGAAAAATATCTTGATGTCCTTGATGAAAACCGTAACCTCATACCGATTATCAGTATAGAAGGTAACGAAAAAATCACGGACGAACGCAGAGGTGACGGCGTGTACAGGCAGGTTACATCTGCAATGCAAAGCATTAAGGAACGCAATATGATTTTCGGTGCGTCCGTAACAGTTACTACCGAAAATATTGACGAGGTGTACTCGGACGAGTTCCTTGACAGTCTTTACAACCTTGGCTGTAAAGCGGTAATATATGTGGAGTTTGTGCCTGTGACAGACGAAAGCACGCATCTTGCTCCAACCGAAAAAGAGCAGGCGTTTATGCAAAAAGCCATTAAGAAGCTCCGAAGAAGAAAAAGGGGAATGGTGTTTATCGCTTTTCCGGGTGATGAAAAAAGTTCGGGCGGTTGTGTTGCGGCAGGCAGAGGATTTTTCCACATCAACTCGCACGGCGGTGCAGAGCCGTGTCCGTTCTCTCCGTACTCCGACATAAACGTGCGTGACACATCGCTGCGTGAAGCGTTAAAATCACCGCTGTTCAGAGCCCTTCAGACCGAAGGTTTGTTGCAGGATGACCACATCGGCGGCTGCACTTTGTATATGAACAAAGATAAGGTCGAGGCAATAATCAACTCAGAAAGTGGCTGTACATTTTAGTAGTTGTATGTTATAATCACTCTGCAAAAGGATAAGCGGAGGAAAATATGACTATCAACTATGTTCACGAGCCTACAGACCTTCAGTGCGGTCAGGCAGTACTTGCTATGCTTACGGGAATTCCGGTGGGAGAAGTCGCAAGAATACTGAATAATGAGCGTGAAACAACGTTAAAAGAGATGAAGGATTTTATTTTTGCAAACGGATTCTGTATTGACGAAGAACGCAAAGAGGCAAAGGGCAAAAGCGACCTTCCTCCTGTATGTCTGCTAAGCCTTGACACTCCAAGGTGCTGGCACTGGTCGCTTTATGCAAACGGAACGTTTTATGACCCCGAACACGGCGTGATGCACGACTTTCCCGCCTGTTCACGCAAGTACTACTGGGAGATAAACAGTAATTCTGAATAAAACAAGCCAAAGGGTTTTGCCCTTTGGCTTATTTGTTTACGCCTTACGCTTAAGTATTGCAAGGTCTCTGCCATTAATTATTCCGTCATGGTTGAGGTCAATATCCTCGTCGTACGCAGCGTCGCTTTCTGTAAGCCCGACGTAGTCTCCAAAATCAAACGGCTTATTCAAATCGCAGTTTTCACACGTCAGCGTAAAGTGCGACGATTTGCTGTTTTGCGTTACGGTTATGCTGTGCCCCGTTTTGCTAACAAAGTTGTCGCAGTACGTGTCGCCGCAGTACAAACAGGTGTATCTGTCGTATCCGTCCTCGGTGCAGGTAGGGGGATGTGTTTCTTTCACAAAACTGTGCCCTGTTGCCCTTACCTCGGGTGCTTCGTCGGCTGTGAGCGTGAAATTCGGTGCGGTGATGTATCCGTCCTCAGTGCAGGTGGGATATGTCACCGTTTCATTTATTGCGTTACCGTTGGCGTCAATCGGACCAACGCCCGCCATTGTAGGCGTTACGGAGTTCAGCAAATCGGCACTGAAATACTTTTTGGTAAACGTTATTTCGTCAATGCATGTCTCACGCCTGTGGCCCACATTTCCGCCGACAGACAGCGGAGTATAGAATCTGTGATAGGCTATAAAACATCTGTCGCTCTCAGGCAGATAGATTACAGACTGGTGACCTGTAGCAAGTATTCCTGCTGACGGGTCCTTTTGCAACAGCGTGCCCTGGTTTGTAACTTCGCCCTTCAGCGAACTTGCAGTAGCATAGTTTATGTGGTAGTTCTCGCTGCCCGTGTCGTCGCATGACCAGTGAAAATAGTAGTAATTTCCACGCTTGAATACCGCAATACTTTCACGGAATTCATTAAGATTTGTAATCAGCCGCAGCGACGAGGTGTCAACAGTCACCATATCGCTGTTAAGGTCAGCCATCGCAGCCGCACCGTTTCCGAACAGAATGTATGAATTGTTGCCCTCGGTATAAACCGACGGGTCGATTACCTGACCCGCAAAGCCTATGTTTGCGTCGGCAAGCATTTTTGGGAAAAGAATAGGTCTGTCGCTTGCAGTATACGGTCCTGCAGGAGAGTCTGCCCACGCAACGCCTATTGCCATACCTTCGCCGTAAAAGTCGGTGTACTCGTCAAGAATTCTTCCGCAATAGTAAAAGTAGTACTTGCCGTTCTTCTCCTCAATAGCAGGAGCCCAGGCGTTGCCGTCAGACCATAGCGACGACGCTATCTGCACGCCCTTGCTGTTAAGCGACGGGCTTTTGTTTTTGTTGTCAAGTATAACGCCTTCGTCGCACCAGTGTACCATGTCTTTAGACGAAAAGGCGTGGAACTGAGTTCCTCCCCATCCGATTGTTCCGTCAGTCGTGGGGAATATCCAGAATTTGTTGCCAAGCACATCTATGTCGGGGTCGGCGTACATACCCGGCAAAACGGGATTGTTGGCAACAGTTGCAGCAAGCATGGTATAGTTTTCGCTCTTGTCACCGCATACTATTCTGACCGCTTTGTTAATCGACAAATCAAGCGTTGCACCGTTTGTAAATTCGATTCCGTCAATATAAATCACGCAGTCAGAATTAAGCGTATAAAAGTTGACAGGTACTTTTTTGATGTTTTGCCTTCGCTGAACAATAGTGCTTATTTCACCGCTTGAGCGGTTGATTGCAGTTTGCACGGCGGTGTGGCTGTCGGTACCCGAAACACCGTCAAGATTGTTCACTACAACGCCTGCAGCCGCACTCACAAGTAGTGGCAGATGTGCTGTCGAACGGCTGTAAATAACGCTTTCGGGTGCAACGCAGTCAAAGATTTCAAAGTTGTCAAAACTGCCGCTGAAATACCCGTCGCCGTCGTAAAACGATTTGCCGAGGTACGCAAGAAGATTGCTGCCTAAATCGGACACGGCAATCCCGGTGTTTTCGTTCACAGCGGTGAGCGTGCCGTTTACATAAAGACTGCACCTCGTACCGTCAAACACAATCGCAACGTGCATCCAGGCGTCGCTGTAACCGAGTGTGGTTCTGACTTCTCGTTCGTTGTAATAAGAATTTGTTGTTATGGCGTTTCGCACTTCCGAACCACGCACCCTGAAGAAGTCGTACTTCGTGCTGTCCTGACCAAACGCAAACGTAAAGTAGTTGCCGCTGTTTGATGACGGCTTAACGTCAAACATAACGGTCATAACGTCACGTCCGTCCAAAAAGCCCTGCGGCAGTGCAGCGTAAGTACCGCCTGAGCCGTCAAGTTTCAGTGCTTTGCTATTGCTGTCAGCGTCGTATGAAGCGGTTGCAGTGCCAAACATATCCGGAAGTACAGTGTCGTCCTCAAACGTGTATCGTAAAACAGGTATGGCTGCCATATTCGCATTTGCCTTGTACGCTATTTCTTCTGCACCGAGCACTCTTGAGTAAACCTCAAAGTTGTCAAAGCAACCTCTGAAATACCCGTCGCCGTCGTACAGCGACTTGCCCAGATACGACAGCAGATTGCTGCCCATATCGCTTATATTAATCGCAGTGTCGCTGTTTTCGGCAGCGAGTTTTCCGTTAACGTACATCTGCATAACGGTGCCGTTGTAAGTCAGCACGATGTTTGTCCAGATATTGCTGTGATAACTCTCGGTACGCACTTCGTGTTCATTAGGGTACGACCACCGTGTGATTGCGTTTCGTATTTCGTTATCACGCATACGGAAAAAGCTGTAAACCTCGTTGTTCTGCCCAAAACAGAACGTGAAGTAATTGCCGCCGTTATTCTTTGCAAGCACGTCAAAGGATATTGACATAATATCCCGCCCGTCAAAAAATCCCTGAGGCAGTTCAGCATAAGTACCGTTTGTACCGTCAAGCGAAAGTACGCCTCCGCCCTTGTCCGCATCGTAAACAATCTGTGCGTTGCCAAAAAGCGAGGGGGCGTTCTGGGTGTTTTCAAAATCATAACTCAGCACAGGACCTTCGCCGTCCTCGGCGTATGCCATAACCGATGTCATAGCCGCCGTAATAACGGCAAGCAGCAGACTGAGTATTTTTAATATTTTTTTGTTTTTCATATTTTAAACTCCAATGCCGTATCACAGCAAAAGTTCGTTTAATTCACGTTCGGTCAGCGTTACGGCAAGGTCGTCGCCGACCTCAATATCGTATGTTACGTCATAGTTTTCGGCAATAGGGGAACGGCACTCAATCTTAGCAGTCGTCTTGCCTGCTTTAAGACCTGTAAATGTTATATAAACATCATACCCCGAGCCGCACATATTCTCGTGTTCTTTGTTATGATACCTTGTACTGATAACGCACTGTGCAACGGACTCATCTTCAACTTTTACTTTGTAAGCGGGTCCGCCGCCGTCAAACGAACTGTAGCTGAGTACAGCATTTTTATTTGTGTCGCACATAAGAGCCTCCGTTATTTTCTGATGAATTTCTCGTCGCCCGTGCTGTCAATACCCGTAAACTGCTCAACTTTCATATGAAGGTCGTACTTTTCACGCAGCCGTGCAATCTCGCCCATCATCGGCGAGGCGTGATGAACGTCAATTGCCTCTTTGTTTTCCCAACTGTCAATGAGCAGCACTGTTTCGCTGTCTGCAAAAGGGGTAAAGTATTCGTATCTGAGATTGCCTTCTTCGGCTCTTATTCTGTCAGCAACGCCGCTTTTTTCCATCTCGTCGGCAAATGCTCTGGCACTGCCGTTTTTACCTGTGTAATAAATGTTTACTGTAATGCTCATTGAGTCCGCCTCCGAAAAAATATTATATTCTAATTCTAACATAAACTATACAAAATAGCAAATAAATACATCTTGCATATTTTTGCAATTGAATGTATTATGGTGTAAAGGGGCGACAGTATGAAACTTTACCACACAAGCCATCAGATTATCAGGCAGCCCGACGTTAACTACGGCAGGCGTAACGCAGACTTTTCAGGTCTTAATGTTGTAACCCTCACCAAAATTAAAGAAGTAATTAGGCAAATCAAAAATCACCGTAAGGCTTATTCTTTACGGTGATTTCTTATATAGTTATTATGACTAACAATTCCAGATATTAGGGATAACAGTTAATTGTTATTGTTCTGTATGCATATTGTTCAGGTATAAATACAGTAAACAAATATTTTTTGTTGCCTCGAGATTACTGGCATTTTGACCGATTATTTCTTCACTTGCTATATTCAAAAAATCACCGCCAATAGTTGACCTATACGTAGAGTCAGGGTTCGTTCGGTAAAGTTTTGAATCCATTGACCAATCCGAGTGCAGATTTAATTCGTCTTCAATATATGACTGACAAGATTGAACTTCACTATTTGCACTTGTTAACAACACATCAAGTTCATATGTAAACGCAGCCATTTCGTCAAATTCCAGTGCACGGGCTTTTTTGATATCAGCAAGATTGACTAAAAAGTTTTTCTTGTCTTCTTCGATAGAATCAATTGCTGTTTTGGTTTCGTTAATCCTGTCTTGCATTTCTTGAAGAGTGAATTTAGAACCGCTGTTTGCACTAATTTCATTCATAAATACTGACTGTACATTATATATCTTAGCATAATCAATCAAGTCATAATGCATGTTATTTAGACTGTCGGATATATAATCAAAATCATTTCTTAACTTTTTAGGTAAAAGATATATATTTTCGTTATCATTGAACTCATAGAACAATGTTAAAAACTCACTGTACTTTTCATAACAATTACTATCAGTGGTTGCCATATTTGAATCTTCAAGATAGTTTCTGCAAGTCGAAATAAAATCATCCTTCATTTTTAGCAATTCCACATATTTACGAATTGATTCTGCTTGAGGTTCATAAATATTAGAAATTAAGTCTAGTCCTTCATCATAATTACCTATTATAATCATTGAAGCGGCTTTTTCGATTTTGTATTCAGTTGAATTAAAATGTAAATACATACTTTTTGCTAAAACTATTGTCGCTACAAAGGTCAATACTGCACCAATAATTATTAAGGTTTTTTTATCAACGCCGTTTGATTTTTGAATTACATTTGCAGAGATATTCTGCGAATTGTCTTGTTCACCATTATTAACGGTAATATATTCAAATTTGGGCTTGTCAATGTTGCTTACTGCTTCATTATTTTTTAATAGTTCAGCACCACAAAAACCGCAGAATTTTTCGTTGTCATTAACCTGAGTGCCACAATTTTTACAAAACATATTTATACTTACTACCTTCCTACCAAATTACAAGTTCTTTAATTTCACTATATACTATCCTTGCAGGGCGGCAAGGATAGCATATATGGAATAGTCTAAACTATTAATTCATAAACAGTTATTCTTCATATGGTTCCTGTGATAAAACATTGCCGGTTTTATCAATTGTCACTCGGTAAATTGCACCACTGCCGTTGTCAACATATAAATCACATTTTCCGTCTATGAAAACAAAACTATTAATATGTTTATATTCTGATCTATAAGTTATATCGTTTGCAAATGTATAGCCGCTCAAATCTATTACTCTTTTACCTTTTGCGTTATAGAAGCCCCTTTCATTAATTTTAACCTCGGTGCCTGAAGGAACATATGCAAACAAACCGTCGCTGAACGGATGTAATTTTGATTCATCAAGTGTTGATTTTGCTTCAATGTTAATTTTTGTTGCTTTCATAGTTGTAGTGTCTAATAAATACACATTATCAAACGAATTCAGCAAGACCTTGCCATCTTCATTTACAACTAATGGGCCTAATCCATCACCCATATAACTGGTATCAGTGAAATCATAAATATTAACGCTTACATTTTCACCAAGGTCTGTCATACAATTAAATGATTTGCTATTATTTCCATTTAATAGTATTGCACTGCTATATCCATAGCAAAAACATCCATTACCTATATATCCAAATTGTCCGCTGAAGTATTCTTCCTCAAAGATTGAACCTTTATAATTTCCGTTTCTACCATATAGCCATCCGTCATCACCGATAAACGGGCTCTTGTTAGTGAGCGGTATACTCCATTTATTGTTCTTAATAACACCAATTTCAATATTTGCACCAAACGCATCTTGCTCTTCATTACCAACAAGTTCATAATAATTGCCATCACTATCCATTCCTGATGCCAAAACCTTATCACAATTATCACTTAGAAGTGAAACTTCAGTTGTAGTTTCAAACTCAGTCGAAATCTCAGTAGTCGCAGGTGAGGTACCATTTGAATCGGATTTATCGTTGTCTGATTCATTGGATTGTTTTACACATCCAGCAAATACGCAGACCAATAATATAACCAACATAATAATTGTAAGTGTTTTTCTCATTTTTCTCTTTCCTTTCACAATAAAAAATGCGTACAGCAAGCTGTACGCCAAAAACGCAAGCCTAACTGTCGCCAAACATTAACCGAACACACTGCATTGAAGTATGCCAATATAAAGCATGCGTTTTTATCAAGAAAAGATAAAATTGGCACACTTCTAATGCTAATAATATTCAGTTAATATTTGGCAAATTTATTTTATCATCAAATTATATAGGAGTCAAGAATAAATGCATAATTAAATTATTGCTTACATTATCAAACTATCATGTTGCATATTTTTGCAATTGAATGTATTATGGTGTAAAGGGGTGACAGTATGAAACTTTACCACACAAGCCATCAGATTATCAGGCAGCCCGATGTTAACTACGGCAGGCGTAACGCAGACTTCGGCGGAGGATTTTACCTCGCCGAAAGCCGTGATTTTGCAGAGCGTTGGGCAAGCGAGCAGAAGGACGAAAAAACATATGTAAACATTTATGAACTCGACCTTACGGGTCTGAATGTTGTAACTCTTACCCGTGATGCAGAGTGGGTTGAATATATATTCAAAAACCGCAACGGTTTTGCTGACAGCAAAGCCGACGCCGACGTTATTATAGGTCCTATTGCAAATGACACAATTTACGACACATACGGAATTATCGGCAGCGGTTTGCTAAAAAACGATACCGCACTCGCACTCCTTCAGCTCGGTCCCTGCTACCGCCAGATTGCAGTTAAGACCGAAAAGGCGGCTTCACAACTCAAATGGCTTTTTGCCGACGAACTTTCGCACAGCAGTATTGCAGCATTTCGCACCACTGTACGAAATGAGGAGAGAGAGTACCGGGAACTCTTTGCATCCACGCTTGAAACACTTCCCGAGTTTGCCGAAATTGACGAAATGCTCGGATAAAAACATCACAAAAAACTCTGCAGTGCATAGTATAGCAGGGTACTATATTAGCGAAACAGAGTTGATTAATGTGATTATATTTGGACTTTTTATACCGTTTGCAGGTACCACGCTTGGTGCTGCGGCGGTATTTTTAATGCGTAACAAAGCGGGTGAGAGAGTTGAAAAAATACTTCTCGGTTTTGCGTCGGGCGTAATGCTTGCTGCTTCGGTGTGGTCGCTGCTGCTCCCTGCACTCGATATGGCAGGCGGCGGACGGATGAGCTTTATGCCTGCATCCGTCGGTATGACGGTCGGCGTGATTTTTTTCATCTATGCCGACAGGCTGACGCACAAAATTTATTCCGACGGCAAACGAACTGCCTCAAAAACAAAAAAGACCGCAATGCTTGCGTTTGCGGTAACACTGCACAACATCCCCGAGGGAATGGCAGTGGGCATAACGCTTGCAGCGGCTACGGGCAAAAATCCCACAGTAACGGTTGCCTCGGCAATTGCACTTGCAGTAGGAATTGCAATTCAGAATATCCCCGAGGGTGCAATAATTTCTATGCCTGTAAAATCCGACGGCTCATCAAAAGGCAGGGCATTTTTTACGGGAGTTCTCTCGGGTGCTGTTGAGCCGATTTTCGGCGGACTTACGGTGCTTGTTACAAACATAATTATAGGTGCGATGCCATACTTCCTGTCGTTTGCGGCAGGTGCTATGATTTACGTTGTGGCAAGGGAACTCATACCCGATTCGCAGCAGGGGAAGTACTCGTCAACTGCTATTGCAGGGCTTACGCTCGGCTTTGTCACAATGATGGCACTCGACGTGTGCTTTTCTTAGCGGTGCTTATTAATAATGCTTTCGGCAACTTCCTTTTTTGAGATGCAGCGGTCCATTGCCTCTTTTTCAAGATAGCGGTGAGCGTCGGGCTCGGTCATATTTTCTGCTGTTATCAGCAACCATTTTGCTTTGTTGATAAGCCTGATTTCCTGCATTTTATCTTCGATAGAAACGCTCTTCTTTTCGTACTTGCCGAGTTTTGCTTTTGCACTTACCATCCACCTTATCGCATTGTCCATAGCAGGCTTTGAAATTGGCTTTGGAAGCGTAAACACTCCGTGAGGCACAACACGTTCGTACACTTCACCGTGTATTTCATTCTGAATAAGCAGCAACACAATTGTGTTTCCTGCGGAGTTTGAGTCGATTGCAAATCGTATGCCGAGGTCGTCTTTTACAGGAGCGTTAATAATGATAAAATCAAAGTCACGCTCCGCAACTTCACGCTGGGCGGCACTGATGCTCTTTGCAGTGCTGACCGAGCCGAACACACCTTTTGGGAGCATAGAAGACACGGCACTGCCAAAGTTTTCGGCAGACGAAACCACAAGCACGCTGTATGCATGCTTTTCAAGACTCATAATGCTCCCTCCTTTTCAGTGTGTTTTATTTATCAGCAAAAAATATCGAGTATTTTTGCAGGTATATGTTCTTTTATAAATTCGCTTTGTCCTGCGATTTTCTTTGCTTCCTCAAGACTCTGAGGTAACATTCTGAACTGCTCCAGCGTTTTTTCGTCCGCTGTATAAAGATTGAAGTCTGCCACATAAGGCAAATCAAGTTTGTTCTGTATGCCCCATAATCCTGCGTAAATCATAAGCGAAAATGTGATGTACGGGTTTACTGACGGGTCGGCAGAACGCAGTTCCGCACGTTTGTACTGACCTATTGCCGCAGGAATGCGAACAAGTTGCGAGCGGTTTTCGCTCGACCACGAAATGTACTTCGGCGCCTTGTTGTTGCCAAGGCGGTCGTAAGATTTTTCAGTAGGATTAAGAAATGCAGTCATATCCTCAACCTTGTCAAGCACGCCCGCAATCATATACGGCATAATGTTGTCGGTGCCGTCATTTGCCTTGACCGAAAAGTTTATATGAAAACCGTTACCGGGTTTGTCGTCAAGCGGCTTTGGTGAAAAGTCTGCACTCAGCCCGTTCCTGTTTGCAACAATATTAACTATTGTGTGCAGCGTCATAACGTTGTCTGCAGCGGTAATCGGGTCGGAGTAGCGAAAATCAATTTCGTTCTGACCGGGACCTTCTTCGTGGTGCGAACTTTCGGGGTGAATTCCCATCTGCTCAAGTGTAAGGCAGATTTCACGCCTGATGTTTTCGCCTCTGTCAAACGGAGCAAGGTCCATATAACCTGCCTTGTCGTACGGAATTTTTGTAGGCTCTCCGTCGCTGTCGAGTTTAAACAGATAA
>SVQF01000019.1 GCA_015065445.1 Oscillospiraceae bacterium
AAGGACAGCCGTGAGCAGTTTGAGCAGAGAACACACAAAAGACTCATCGACATTCTCAGACCTTCAAACAAAACTGTTGAGGCTCTGACAAGTCTTGAGCTCCCAGCCGGCGTAGATATCGAAATCAAGCTTTAATCGTTATCAGACAAATGGCTGAGGTCATGTTGGGGGAACCCAACCAATAACCAAAGGAGGAATAAAAATGAAGAAAGGTCTTATCGGTAAAAAAATCGGCATGACTCAGATCTTCGACGAAGCAGGCAACGCAGTTCCTGTTACAGTTGTTGAGGCTGGTCCGTGCGTAGTTACCCAGAAAAAGACAATGGAGAACGACGGCTACGAAGCAATCCAGGTTGGTTTTGGCGATGTTAAAGTAAGCAGAGTCAACAAGCCGATGAAGGGTCACTTCGACAAGGCAGACGTAGCTCCGAAGAAAACACTCAAGGAGTTCCGCCTCGAGAACATCGCAGACATCAACGTAGGCGACATTTTTAAGGCAGACACATTTGAGACAGGTGACATCGTAGATGTTAAAGGCACAAGCAAGGGTCACGGTACCGCAGGTGCAATCAAACGCTGGAACTTCTCCAGACTCCGTATGACACACGGTACAGGTCCTAACCACAGACACCAGGGTTCACTCGGTGCATGCTCAAGCCCTTCACGAGTATTCAAGGGCAGAAAGATGGCTGGTCACTACGGTCACGAAAATGTAACAGTTCAGAACCTCAAGGTTGTAAAGGTTGACGCAGAAAACAACCTCATCGCAATCAAGGGTGCTATCCCGGGTCCTAAGGGCGGAATCGTTGTAATCGCAGACGCCGTTAAAGCATAACGAAAGGAGAGATAAATATGGCACAGGTTCAGGTTTTTAACCAGGAAGGCAGAAAAACTTCCAAATTAGAACTTGCAGATTCAGTATTCGGTATCACACCAAATGCTAATGCAATGCATCTTGCTGTTGTTAGCTATCTTGCTAATCAGCGTCAGGGCACACAGTCAACTCTCACTCGTTCAGAAGTAAGCGGTGGCGGTGCAAAGCCTTGGAGACAGAAGGGTACAGGCCGTGCCCGTCAGGGTTCAATCAGAAGCCCACAGTGGACACACGGCGGTATTGCTCTTGGTCCAAAGCCAAGAAAGTACAAGGTTAACCTTAACAAAAAGGTTAAAAGACTTGCTATGAAGTCAGCTCTTTCAAGCAAAGTTGCAGCAGAAGAAATGATTGTTGTAAACAAGATTGAGCTTGAAGAAATCAAAACAAAGGCTGTTGTTGAAATGCTTGCAAAGCTCAAGGCAGCTAAAAAATCACTCATCGTTACAGAATCTGTTGATGAGAAGATTTACAAGAGTGCTCGTAACATCGAGGGCGTAAAGGTTGCAACAGTAAACACACTTTCTGTTTACGACATTCTCAACTGCGACTCATTCATCGTTCTCAAGGACGCAGCAAAGAAAATTGAGGAGGTATATGCATAATGAAAGCAGCTCAGGACATTATTCTTAAGCCAATCATCACTGAAGAATCAATGATGGGCATTATGGCAAAAAAGTATACCTTCAAGGTTGCTAAGGACGCTAACAAAATCGAAATCGCAAAGGCTATTGAGGAAGTTTTCCCGGGCACAGAGGTTGCTAAGGTTAACACAATCAATGTAAGAGGCAGAAAGCGTCGTCAGGGCTACAACGTTGGCTACACTCCGTCATGGAAGAAGGCAATCGTAACCCTCACAGAAGATTCAAAAGAGATTGAATTCTTCAACGATATGATGTAATCCTCTGTATAATATAACATTATATAGAAGCAAACCTAAACAAAACCACGAATGATGAGGTATGAAGGGTGCCATCCCTTCGCAAAGTTATTCGTAATAAGGAGATTAATAATGGCAGTAAGAAATTATAAGCCGACCACTCCTTCAAGGAGAAATATGTCGGTAATCGATTATTCTTCTTTGTCAAAGGTTGCTCCGGAAAAGTCACTTCTTCAGCCACTTAACAAGAAGTCAGGACGCAACAGTTACGGAAGAATCACCGTTCGTCACAGAGGCGGCGGAAACAGAAGAAAGTACCGTATCATCGACTTTAAGAGAAACAAGTTCGATGTTCCTGCAACTGTAAAGACAATCGAGTACGACCCTAACAGATCTGCTCACATTGCTCTTATTCAGTACGAGGACGGTGTAAAAAGCTACATCACAGCACCTGAAGGACTTAAAGTCGGCGATACAGTTATCGCAGGTACAGATGTAGATATCGTAACAGGTAACGCACTCCCGCTTGAAAATATGCCTGTTGGTACAATCGTTCACAACGTAGAGCTTTATCCCGGCAACGGTGCACAGCTTGCTCGTTCTGCAGGTAACAGTGCACAGCTTATGGCTCTTGAGGGTGCATATGCACTTCTCAGACTTCCTTCGGGCGAGCTTCGTAACGTACCAAAAGAGTGCATCGCAACAGTCGGAGTTGTTGGTAACTCAGACCACGCAAACGTTAAAATCGGTAAAGCAGGTAGAAAACGCAATATGGGTTGGAGACCAACCGTACGTGGTTCTGTTATGAACCCGAACGACCACCCGCACGGTGGTGGTGAAGGTAAGTCACCTATCGGTCGTCCAGGTCCTTGCACACCTTGGGGTAAACCTGCTCTCGGTTATAAGACACGTTCTAAGAAGAAGGCATCTAACAAGATGATCGTTCGCCGCAGAAACGGCAAATAAACGGAAAGGAGAAGATTAAATGAGTAGAAGTACTAAGAAAGGCCCATTCGTCGAAGAAAGCCTTTACAAAAAAGTAGAAGCTCTTAATGCAAAGGGCGACAAGCAAGTTATTAAAACTTGGTCAAGAAGTTCAACAATCTTCCCTGAGTTCGTTGGTCACACATTTGCTGTTCACGACGGAAGAAAGCATGTTCCTGTATATGTTACAGAGGATATGGTTGGACACAAGCTCGGTGAGTTTGCACCGACAAGAACATTCAGAGGCCATGCAGGCTCTAAGACTGGTAAGTAATCGAAAGGAGAAGTATTATGGAAGCAAAAGCTAAAGCAACTTATGTCCGTATGTCTCCGAGAAAGGTTCAGATTGTTCTTGACCTTATCAGAAACCAGCCAGCCGACAAAGCTATGGCAATTCTCAAGTTCACACCAAAAGCAGCTTGCGAGCCTGTAACAAAGGTGCTCAAGTCAGCTATGGCAAACGCTGAGAATAACTTCAATATGGACGTAACAAGATTATATGTAGCAGAGGCTCATGTAGCACCCGGTCCGATTCTCAAGAGAATTCAGCCGAGAGCACAGGGCAGAGCATACAGAATCAACAAAAGAACATCACACATTACCCTTGTTCTCAAGGAAATGGAAGACTAAGCGAGGAGGAAAAGTTAAATGGGACAGAAATGTAATCCAACCGGTTTAAGAATCGGTGTCATCAAAAACTGGGACTCACGCTGGTATGCTAAGAAAGGCGATTTTGCAGACCTTCTTGTAGAGGACTACAACCTTCGTCAGTATCTTCTTAAAACACTCCACAGTGCTGGTGTTCCAAAGGTAGAAATCGAAAGAGACGCTAAGAGAGTAAGAATCAACATTCACTGTGCAAAGCCGGGTATGGTTATCGGTAAGCAGGGTGCTGAGATTGAAAAGCTCAAGGAGCTTTGTGCCAAGAAGCTTGGTAAGGATACAAGCGAGGTTTTCATCAACATCGTAGAGATTAAGAATCCTGACCTCAACGCTACTCTCGTAGCACAGTCAATTGCACAGCAGCTTGAAAGACGTGTTGCTTTCAGAAGAGCTGTTAAGGGTGCAATCAGAAACACAATGCGTCTTGGTGCTCGTGGTATCAAGATTCAGGTTTCGGGACGTATCGGCGGTGCAGAAATCGCTCGTTCAGAAACTTATAAGGAAGGTACAATTCCGCTTCAGACAATCCGTGCAGACATCGACTACGGTACCTGGGAAGCTGCTACAACATACGGCAGAATCGGTATCAAGGTATGGATTTATCAGGGCGAGGTACTTCGTGAATCAAGAAACAACAACCGCAGAAGAGACAATCGCAGAAGAAATAACAATCGCAAGGAAGGGGGAAATAAATAATGCTCTTACCTAAGCGTGTAAAACACAGAAAGCAGCACAGAGGTCGTATGACAGGTGTAGCTTCAAGAGGTAACAAGGTAACATACGGCGAGTTTGGTCTTGCTACAACAGAGCCTGCTTGGATTACCGCAGCTCAGATTGAGGCAGCCCGTGTCGCTATGACCCGTTACACAAAGCGTGGCGGTCAGGTATGGATTAAGATTTTCCCTGACAAGCCGATTACAGCAAGACCTGCCGACACCCGTATGGGTAAAGGTAAAGGTAACGTTGACTACTGGGTAGCAGTTGTTAAGCCGGGCAGAGTTATGTTCGAGCTTGGCGGCGTAAGCGAAGACATTGCTCGTGAGGCTATGAGACTCGCAGCAAACAAGCTCCCTGTAAAATGTAAGTTTGTTAAGAAAGAAGAAGAGGGAGGCGAGCAGTAATGAAAGCATCAGAAATCAGAGAACTTTCTGCTGAGCAGAGAGCAAAGAAGCTTGCAGAGCTTAAAGATGAGCTTTTCAACCTTCATTTCCAGCAGGCTATCAATCAGCTCGACAACCCTATGAGAATTAAAGCAGTCAAGAAAGATATTGCTCGTATCAAGACAGTTGAAAGAGCTATCGAACTTGAAAATGCTAATTCGTAAGGAGGTAACTGATTATGGATAGAAACCTCAGAAAAACAAGAATCGGCGTTGTTTCATCAAACAAGATGGACAAGACAGTCGTTGTTACAATCAAAGAGCGTGTTAAGCACCCTCTTTACAACAAAATCGTTAACAACACAATCAAGTACAAAGCACACGACGAAAACAACGAGTGCGGCGTAGGCGATAAGGTTCAGATTATGGAGACACGTAAACTCTCCAAGGATAAGAACTGGCGTGTAGTTAAGATTATTGAAAAGGCTAAATAATCATTACGATTTATGCCTTGCCCTTATATATTATTTACATTATATAAAGGGGCGAAATAAATTTGGTACTATTAATTTAGTCATATTGAAAATAATAACTGCAACTTAGCAAAGTGTTATTTTGCAGTACGAAGGAGGAAAACGCTGTGATACAACAGGAAAGTCGTCTTAAGGTTGCAGACAACACAGGTGCTAAAGAAATTCTTTGCATTCGTGTTCTCGGCGGCTCAGGCAGAAAGTACGCTAACATTGGCGACGTAATCGTAGCATCCGTTAAAAAGGCTGCTCCCGGTGGCGTTGTTAAGAAGGGCGAAGTTGTTAAAGCAGTCATCGTTCGTACAACTAAAGGTGTACGTCGTGATGATGGTCAGTATATTCGTTTTGACGAAAATGCTGCCGTAATTATTCGTGAGGATAAAACCCCACGAGGCACCCGTATTTTTGGTCCCGTAGCAAGAGAGCTTCGTGAAAAAGATTATATGAAGATTCTCTCTCTCGCTCCGGAAGTACTTTAATGGAGGTGCGAATTATGAAAATGTTTGTTAGAACAGGTGATACCGTTCAGGTATTATCAGGTAAGTCAAAAGGTGTTAAAGGCGAAGTTCTCGCAGTAAGCCCTAAGGAAAACAAAGTCATCGTTAAAGGTGTACAGGTTGTTACAAAGCACGTTAAGCCAAACAGACTTGGCGAGCAGGGCGGTCTTGTAGAGGTTGAATCAGCTCTTTACGCATCAAAAGTACAGTTAGTTTGCCCTAAGTGCGGCGAGGCTACTCGTGTAGGTCACAAAAAGGGCGGCATCCGTGTTTGCAAAAAATGCGGACACGAGTTTTAAGAAAGGGAGGACATAACAAATGGCAGCAAGGTTAAAAGAAGCCTATAAGAGCGAAATCGCTCCTGCACTTATGAAAAAGTTTGAGTACAAGTCTGTTATGCAAATCCCTAAGCTTGACAAGGTTGTAATCAACGTTGGTGCGGGCGAAGCTCGTGAAAATTCAAAAGTAATCGACGCTATTGTTTCAGACGTTACACAGATTGCAGGTCAGAAGCCTATCGTCTGCAAGGCTAAGAAATCAGTAGCTAACTTCAAACTCCGTGAGGGTATGCCAATCGGTGTTAAAGTAACTCTTCGTGGCGACAGAATGTATGAATTTGTAGACAGATTCTTCAATCTCGCTCTTCCGAGAGTTCGTGACTTCAGGGGTATCAATCCTAACTCATTCGACGGCAGAGGTAACTATGCTATGGGTGTTAAGGAGCAGCTCATATTCCCTGAGATTGATTATGATAAAATCGACAAGGTTCGTGGCATGGATGTTATCTTTGTTACAACCGCAAATACAGACGAAGAAGGCAGAGAGCTCCTCAGATTAATGGGTGCTCCGTTCGCAGAGTAAGGAGGGAATATCGTGGCTAAAACATCTATGAAGGCAAAGCAGCAGAGACCTGCTAAGTATTCAACAAGAGCTTACAACAGATGTAAGATCTGCGGTAGACCTCATGCTTATCTTCGTAAGTATGGCGTATGCCGTATCTGCTTCAGAGAGCTTGCTCACAAGGGCGAGATTCCGGGCGTTAAAAAATCATCTTGGTAAATCTGAGAATTGCTAAATTTATAAGGAGGAAATATCATGCATATTACAGACCCTATTGCTGATATGCTTACAAGAATTCGTAATGCCAATTCAGCAAAACACGAAACAGTAGATATTCCTGCATCAAATATGAAGAAGGCAATCGCTCAGATTCTTCTTGATGAAGGTTATATCGCATCATATAAAGTAATTGAAGACGAAAAGCAGGGTGTTATCCGTGTAACACTCAAGTATGGCGAGAATAAGAGTCAGGTTATCACAGGACTCCGCAGAGTTTCAAAGCCGGGCTTACGTATCTACTCAAACGTAGAGGATATGCCAAAGGTTATGAAAGGTCTCGGCATCGCAATCGTTTCAACATCAAAAGGTATTATGACAGACAGAGAAGCTCGCAAGCTCAACGTTGGCGGCGAGGTATTAGCATTCGTTTGGTAAGGAGGTGCAGTTAGGATGTCACGTATCGGTTTAAAACCAATCGTAATTCCTGCCGGCGTCGAGGTAACAAAGAACGACGCAAACACTGTTACCGTTAAGGGACCAAACGGTACTCTTACTCAGGATGTCAACAAAGACATCACGGTTAACATTGAAGGCAGTGAGATTACTCTCTCAAGACCATCAGACGATAAAGAGCACAGAGCCATGCACGGTCTTTACAGAGCTCTTATCGCAAATATGGTAACAGGTGTAAAAGACGGCTTTAAGAAAACTCTTGAGGTTAACGGTGTAGGTTACAGAGTTCAGGCACAGGGCAGCAAGCTCACAATGACCCTCGGTTTCTCACATCCGGTTATTATGGAAGCACCTGAAGGTATTAAAGTAGAATGCCCGAGTGCAAACGCAATAGTTATCAGCGGTGCTGATAAGCAGGCAGTTGGTCAGTTCGCAGCACAGGTTCGTGAAAAGAGACCGCCTGAGCCGTACAAGGGCAAGGGAATCAAGTATTCCGACGAGCATATTCGCCGTAAGGAAGGCAAAGCAGGTAAGAAATAAAGGAAGGAGTGAATTACAATGGTTTCAAGACAGGATTCTAACAAAGCAAGACAGAAGCGTCACACCCGTGTTCGTGGTAAAATCAGCGGTACTGCTGAGTGTCCGAGACTTAACGTATATCGCTCCCTCAGCAACATTTATGTTCAGCTCATTGATGATGTTAAGGGCGAAACACTTGCTCAGGCATCAACAGTAGAGAAGAGCTTTACTGAGTACGGCGGAAACGTTGAGGCAGCTAAGGCTGTTGGCAAAACATTAGCAGAAAGAGCCACTGCAAAAGGTATTACAAAATGCGTATTTGACAGAGGCGGTTATGTCTATCACGGCAGAGTTGCTGCAGTAGCAGACGGTGCACGTGAAGGCGGACTTGAGTTCTAAAGAAGGGAGAAAATTTTTATGGTAAACAATAAGATTGATGTATCTTCGTTGGAACTTGAAGAAAGAGTTGTTGCTATCAACCGTGTATCAAAGACTGTAAAGGGCGGTAGAATTTTCAAATTCTCAGCACTTGTAGTTGTAGGCGACGGCAACGGACTCGTTGGCTTCGGTATCGGTAAATCAGGCGAGGTTCCGGACGCTATCCGCAAGGGCATTGAAGATGCTAAAAAGAATGTTATTAAAGTAGCACTCAGAGGAACAACAATTCCTCACGAGATTAAAGGTAAATTCGGTGCAGGTGAAGTACTTCTTATGCCTGCTCCAAAGGGTACCGGCGTTATTGCAGGCGGCCCTGTGCGTGCGGTTGTTGAAACCGTAGGTATCAAGGATATCCGTACTAAAGCAATCAGATCAAACAACCCTTGCAACGTTGTAAGAGCAACAATCAACGGCTTGAGCCAGCTTCGCACAGCTGAAGAGGTTGCTGCTATCAGAGGCAAGAGTGTTAAGGAAATAGTAGGTTAAGGAGGAGCTAATTATGGCAGATATTAAAGTAAAGCTCACCAAGAGCTTAATCGGCTGTAAGAAAGACCAGATTGCTACAGCTCACTCACTTGGTCTCAGAAAAATCGGTAATGTAACAGTACAGCCCGATAACGCTCAGACACAGGGTAAAATCAAAAAGATTTGTCACCTTGTTACAATCGTAGAAGAATAAGGGAGGTACTAAGATGAAATTACACGAACTTTCTCCCGCAGAAGGCTCTAAAAAAGCAGTCAAGAGAATCGGCAGGGGTGCAGGCTCAGGTCAGGGCAAGACTGCAGGTAAGGGTCATAAGGGACAAAAGGCTCGTTCAGGTTACAGCAGACGAGCAGGCTTTGAAGGTGGTCAGATGCCACTTCAGAGAAGACTTCCCAAGAGAGGTTTCAACAATATTTTTGCAACAGAGTACGCAACAGTAAATGTTTGCGACCTTGAGGACAGATTTGAAGACGGTGCAACTGTTGACGCACAGAGCCTTGTTGAGTGCGGTCTTCTTAAAAAGACACTCGACGGCGTTAAGGTTCTCGGCAGAGGCGACGTTACAAAGAAGTTCACTGTTAAAGTTGCTAAGATTAGCGAAACTGCTAAATCAAAAATAGAGGCTGCTGGTGGTACGGTGGAGGTGCTTTAAATGATTAAAACTATCATTAATGCATTTAAAATCCCCGAACTCCGCAAAAAGCTTATATTTACAGCCTTCATCATTCTTGTGTTCAGAATCGGTTCGGTAATCCCTGTTCCGTTTCTTGACATCGCAAACGAAATTGATGTCGGCAAAGGAAACTCAATTTTAACTTATTTCAGCCTTATGACAGGTAGTGCGTTCAACTACGGTACAATTTTTGCAATGTCAATTACACCGTACATCAACGCCTCCATCATTATGCAGCTCCTTGCTGTTGCTATTCCTGCACTGGAAAAGCTTCAGAAAGAGGGCGAAGAAGGCAGAAAGAAGATTAACACCATCACAAGATTTGTAACCGTAGTACTCGGCCTTGCACAGTCGCTCGCTTACTATTTCTATCTCAGATCAAGCGGATATCTTATGAAAGACGGCAACGGCGTAGAGTTCGCAGGTTTTCAGGGTGTATTTCAGGCAATAGTAATAGTTGCTGTTCTTACAGCAGGTACAGCTGTTATTATGTGGCTCGGCGAACAGATTACAATTGACGGTATCGGCAACGGTATCTCAATCATCCTCTTCGCAGGTATCGTATCACGTTTCCCGACCCTCATCGAGCAGCTTAAAGAATATTGGGAGCACGACGCAGTTGTTGCTTACAAATTCCTCGTACCGCTCGTAATCGTAGCATTCTTCTTTATGATTGCCTACATTGTACTTCTTGATAATGCAGAAAGAAGACTTCCGATTCAGTACTCAAAGAGAGTAGTCGGCAGAAAGATGTACGGCGGACAGAACACTCATATGCCAATTAAAATCAATATGAGCGGCGTTCTTCCGATTATCTTCGCATCATCAATCCTCTCACTTCCCGGCACAGTACAGATGTTCCTTAAGAACCAGCCGGCAGAGGATTCATTCTGGGGTAAGTTCTTTGACGCTTTCCAGGGTGACAGCTGGTGGTATGCAGGAATGTACTTCCTTCTCATAATTTTCTTTGCATATTTCTACAGTACAATTCAGTACAACCCAATCGAAATGGCAAACAATCTTCGTAAAAACAACGGTGTTATCCCGGGCATCCGTCCAGGCAGACCTACATCGGACTACATCTTTAAGATTCTCTCAAGACTGACTCTTATCGGTGCTCTTATGATTTCTGCCGTGGCACTGTTCCCGATTGTTTACTCACTTATCTGTGCAGCAGCAATCCCGGGTAACCCTGACGCAACTGACGTTATCTCGCAGAATGGCGGTATGTCAATCAGCCTCGGCGGTACATCACTTATCATCTTGGTAGGTGTTGCACTCGAAACTGTAAGACAGCTTGAATCTCAGATGATGATGCGTCATTACAAAGGTTTTCTTGATTAATTGAAAGGGGATATTATGAACTTAATTCTTCTCGGTGCTCCGGGTGCAGGTAAAGGCACTCAGGCAGAAAAGATTTGTGAACATTATAATATTCCTGCAATCTCAACCGGTAACATCATTCGTGCCGCTCTTAAGAACGGCACGGAGATGGGACTTAAGGCTAAGTCATATATGGACGCAGGCCAGCTTGTACCTGACGAGGTTGTAATAGGAATTATCAAGGACAGACTCGCAGAAGACGATTGCAAGGACGGTTTCATCCTTGACGGCTTCCCGAGAACTATTCCTCAGGCTCAGGCACTTGAGGATATGGGTATTCAGATTGACAAGGTTGTTGATATTGAAGTACCCGACGAAACAATTACAGCAAGACTTTCAGGCCGCAGAGTTTGTGCAAAATGCGGAAACTCATACCATATGATTTACAAATTCCCTAAAGTTGAGGGCATTTGTGATGCGTGCGGCGGTGAACTTGTTCAGCGTAAAGACGACGCTCCCGAAACAGTACAGGCACGTCTTGTGGAATACCACGAGATGACTGAGCCGCTCAAGGATTTTTACTCGAAACTTGGCAAGCTCACTGTTGTTGAAGGACAGGAAGATGTAGAAGATACTACTAAACTCGTCTTTGCTGCATTGGAGGATTAACATGGTAGTGCTTAAAAGCAGTAGGGAACTCGAGCTTATGAAAGAAGCTTGCGTCATTTCTGCTCAGGCTCTTATGGTGGCAGGTGAGGCTGTAAAGCCAGGCGTTTCCACTTGGGAAATTGATAAAATCGCATACGACTTTATCAAAAAGCAGGGTGCCGAGCCAAACTTTCTCGGTTACGGCGGATTTCCTGCTACCGCATGTATATCTATAAACGATGAAGTTATCCACGGCATACCGAGTAAAAAGCGTATTGTCAAAGACGGCGATATTGTCAGCATTGACCTCGGTGCAATGAAAAACGGATATAACGGCGACAATGCCGCAACATTTATCTGCGGGACTTGCTCTCCCGAGATAAAGCGGCTGGTGGATACAACCCGTGAATCTATGTTTAAAGGCATAGAGGCGGCTGTACCCGGCGGCAGAATCGGCGATATCGGTAACGCAGTGCAGACCTACTGCGAAGAGCGAGGCTTTTCGGTCGTAAGGGATTTTGTAGGTCACGGCGTGGGTACAAAACTTCACGAAGAACCGAGCGTACCGAACTTCGGACACGCAGGACGCGGTATCCGACTATTACCCGGAATGACATTGGCAATTGAACCGATGATTAATCTGGGAACCTATAAGGTTAAGCAACTCTCGGACGGCTGGACTGTAAAAACTGCGGACGGCAAGGTGTCGGCTCATTTTGAGAATACGATTGCCATCACAGAAAACGGTCCTGTAATTCTTACGAGGGCATAGGCAAATTGCAATTGCATTCGGTCAGTTTACTGCACCTTAATGTGATTCCAGTTAATAGAATGACACACTCATAATTAAAATTAGAGGTAAAGTATGTCTAAGTCAGATATGATAGAAGTTGAAGGTACTGTGGCTGAAGTGTTACCAAACACAACTTTTAAGGTAGAACTTCAAAACGGTCACATTATTACAGCTCACATCAGCGGCAAACTCAGGATGAACAACATTCGTATTTTGCCGGGTGATAAAGTAACAATGGAAATGTCGCCTTATGACCTTACAAAAGGTCGTATAATCTGGCGTTCCAAGTAAATTTAAAGGAGGACTAAATAATGAAAGTCAGACCTTCTGTAAAGAAAATTTGCGAAAAATGCAAAGTTATTAAGCGTAACGGAAAAGTAATGGTTATCTGTGAAAATCCGAAGCACAAACAGCGTCAGGGCTAATCCTGAATTTTTAACGGAGGTAAAAGTAGAATGGCACGTATTTCAGGTGTTGACTTACCTAATGACAAAAGAGTTGAAATCGGTCTTACCTACATTTACGGTATCGGCCGCACAACTGCTACAAAGATAATCGAAGAAACAGGTATTAATCCTGATACCCGTTGCAGAGATTTATCTGAAGAAGATGTTAAAAAGCTCAGCGACTACATCACTCACAACCTCACAGTTGAAGGTGACCTTCGCAGAAACACAGCTTTTGACATCAAAAGACTTATAGAAATTGGTTGCTACAGAGGCATTCGTCACAGAAAGGGCCTTCCTGTAAGAGGACAGACTTCAAAGAACAATGCCAGAACCCGCAAGGGTCCTAAGAAGACCATAGCTAATAAGAAGAAGTAAGGTAGGAGGATACATTTATGGCAGCAAAAAAGCAAACTTCTACTCGTAAAAGAAGAGAGAAGAAGAATATTGAGCGTGGTACTGCTCATATTCAGTCAACCTTCAACAATACTATCGTAACAATTACCGATACTCAGGGCAACGCTGTATCTTGGGCATCAGCAGGCGAGATGGGCTTCCGTGGTTCAAAGAAGTCTACTCCATACGCTGCTCAGACAGCTGCCGAGACTGCTGCAAAAATTGCAACAGACCACGGTATGAAAACTGTTGAGGTTTATGTAAAGGGTCCCGGAGCTGGCCGTGAGGCAGCTATCAGAGCTCTTCAGACAGCAGGTCTTGATGTAACACTCATCAAGGATGTTACTCCTATCCCGCACAACGGTTGTCGTCCGCCAAAGAGACGCCGTGTATAATTTATTATAGGAGGAAAGTATTATGGCAATTAACAGACAGCCGGTTGCAAGAAGATGTAAGAAATATGATATTTCTCCTTCTGTTTTAGGTTATTCAAAAAAGGATACATGGAGAAATTCAAATAACAACCGCAGAAAGAAGGCATCAGAATACAGCCTTCAGTTAAACGAGAAGCAGAAGATGAAGTTCATCTACGGCATTCTTGAGAAGCAGTCACGCCGTGTTTACGACGAAGCTGAAAGACTTCCGGGCGTAACAGGCGAAAATATGGTTATGCTTCTTGAAACTCGTCTTGACAATGTTGTTTACCGTCTTGGTATGTGCAAAACAAGAAAGCAGGCTCGTCAGCTTGTTTCTCACGCACACTTCCTTGTAAACGGTAAGAAGGTTAACATCCCTTCATACAGAGTTAAGGTTGGCGATGTAATTTCTGTTCGTGAAAAGAGCAAGGATATTGACATCTTTAAGTCAGTAAAAGAAGAAGGTCCTACTCAGCTTGTTCCAAAGTGGGTAGAGCTTAATCAGGAAGAGCTTTCAGGTAAAGTACTTGCACTTCCTACAAGCGAAGACCTTGATTTTGAATTACAATACAATCTTATTGTTGAGTTCTACTCCAAATAATCGCACCCCTGCATTAATTGAAGTTATAACAAAACAAATTTTTAGGAGGCTTTTACATGATAGAAATTGATAAGCCTAATATCGAGATAGTGGATTTATCTACTCAGGGAAGCAGAAGCGTGGGCAAGTTTGTTGTTGAACCTCTTGAAAGAGGTTTTGGCACAACTCTCGGTAACTCAATGAGAAGAGTGCTCCTCTCCTCACTTCCGGGCTACGCAATCACTTCCGTAAAGATTGACGGTGTTTTACACGAATTTTCAACCATCCCTCACGTAAAAGAGGACGTTACCGAGATTGTTCTCAACCTCAAAAACGTTATCCTCAAAATTCACGATGAGGATGCAAAAACTCTCTATATTGAAGCTAAGGGCGAGGGTGAAATCACCGCAGGTGACATCAAGCACGGCTCAGATGTAGAGATTCTTAACCCTGACCTCCACATTGCATACCTCGACGAAGGTGCAAGTGTTGTTATGGAACTTACTGCAGACAACGGCAGAGGTTATGTTCCTTGTGACAGAAACAAGCAGTTAATGGATTTGCCAATCGGCACAATCGCAATTGACTCAATTTATACCCCTGTACTCAAGGTTAACTACACAGTCGAAAACACCCGTGTAGGACAGCAGACCGATTTGGATAAACTCATTCTCGATGTAGAAACTGACGGTACTATCCCTGCTGACGAGGCAGCGTCACTCGCTGCAAAGATTCTTAACGAGCATCTTAACCTCTTTGTTGACCTTTCTGAAGAAATGGGCAACGCAGAGATTATGGTTGAAAAGGACGACGACGCTAAGGAAAAGGCTCTCGAAATGACTATCGAAGAACTCGACCTTTCGGTTCGTTCATTCAACTGCCTCAAGAGAGCAGGAATTAACACAGTCGAAGACTTAATCGGAAAATCCGAAGAAGATATGATGAAAGTTAGAAACCTCGGCAGAAAGTCGCTTGACGAAGTAGTCGGCAAGCTTGCATCTCTTGGTTTCAAACTTAGCAAGGAAGAAGACTAAGGAGGGAATTTCTATGCCAGGTAGCAGAAAACTGGGCAGACCTACTGATCAGAGAAAGGCAATGCTCAGAGGATTAGTTACTTATCTTTTAGAGAACGGCAAGATTGAAACAACCGTTACAAGAGCAAAGGAAGTTCGTGCCCTTGCAGAGAGAATGATTACTCTCGGTAAGAACGATACCCTTCATTCAAGAAGACAGGTTCTTGCTTATGTTACTAAGGAAGACACTGTTAAAAAGCTTTTTGATGAAATCGCTCCGAAGTATGAAGACAGAAACGGTGGTTACACTCGTATTATTAAAACAGGCCCCCGTCGAGGCGACGCAGCCGAGATGTGCATTATCGAGCTTGTTTAAATTCTAAATTAAAAGCACTGTGCTTGCACAGTGCTTTTTTACTTTACAAACAATTGTTTTTTAACTATATATATGTTATAATAAAATTTAATACGGATAAAGGATGTGATAAAATGAAAAAAGCATTTTGTATGTTTATTTGCGTTGCTTTTCTTTTTGTTACATCTTTTTCTTTTAATACGGTTGTATTTGCCGCTCAGAGTGAGAATATAGAAAAAACTCAGCTTGGCACAAGTACCACTTATTATGAGTATAACGCCACTTCAAAAACGCTGACTATAAGCGGTACGGGTGCGGTTCCCGATATGAAGAATAACGAAAGCTCTCAGCCCTGGTACAACTGGCGTTCAGATGCGAGTATAGCAAACGTTGTTGTGGACGAGGGCGTTACCGCAATCGGTAACTACTGCTTTTTTGGAGTTAGTGCCGAAAATTTCAGCATCCCCTCAACGCTTAAAACTATCGGCAGATACGCTTTTTCATCAAGCGGCATAAAGTCTGCCGATATGCCGTTCGGACTTACTTCCATCGGCAACTACGCTTTTGACGCCTGCACCGAACTTGAAAGTATCACGCTGCCCGACACGCTGAAGACTGTCGGCAGTAATGCGTTTCGGCTCTGCGTTTCGCTCGAAGAAATCAGTATACCTTACAGCGTAAAAAGTATTGGCTCCTATGCCTTTGACAGATGCAGCACGCTCAGTTCGGTTACCTTCGACGATATGACATCGGATGTGTCGCTTGGCTCGTATGCCTTTTACGACTGTCCGTTGCTGACGGACGTGACATTCCCGAGCCGTGCAACCTTTGCAAAGCAGGTTTACGGCTTTGGAAGAAACGGTGCAGCAAGCGGTGTTTCAATGCATGTATACGATGGCTCTGACGCTCATATTTACGCAGTCGCAAACGGTGTTGACTTTACACTTCGTGACGGTGCGTTTCCGCTTATGTTCGGCGTGCAGAACACCGTGGTTTACACCGAGGATAATCTCAGCGACGGGTATGCTTTTACCTTTACTCCGGAGTTTACGGCTGATTATAATTTTTACTCACGGGGCGACTGCGACGTAAAGGTTCAGCTTTACTGCGGCGACGTGCTTCTCGGCGAAAGCGATGACATTAGCAGCGGCGACAGAAATTTCTGCATAACGGCACAACTCGAACAGGGTACAGCCTATGTCTTTAAAGTATTCTCAATGCACTCGGAAGGCACCGCAACCGTTATCCTTTACCCCGATGTTATTAATTCGTTTGACGTTTACGGCTCGCTTGAATTCAATGCCGAGGACGGATTCCGTTCGTCGTCGGTTGCATACTTTCCGGTTGTTAACAGTGCCATTTCGGACTTTGTGCTCGACGTTCATTTTGAGGGCGGCTACTCTGACAAAATCTACTACTCGGCAGGGTATTTCAACAATAAGCAAATCAGTATTGCCGACACGCAGAATACCGAGACGTTCACATGCGGAGCGAATACCGAAAAAATCGCAATAGGAGATGTAAAAGGCGACTTCACTGTGTTTGTAAATCACACCTATATTTCCGAAGTTGTTGACTACACTCTGTACGAAGACGGCTACACGCTTTACACCTGTATCCTCTGCGGCGATAATTACAAGACCGATTTTGTTCCTACGCCAGCTGTTACAGTCAGCGGCAGGTGCGTGCTTATGACTCATCCAAACGGCAGTTACAGCAACGATTATCCGCTTGACAACGTAACCGTCACCCTTGGAGACGAAACATACACTACCGATCGGAACGGTGAGTTCTCTTTCAGAACATTCGCAAGCGGCGAACTCACTTTGCAGAGTCCGTACTGCGACAGTATAAAACTTAATGTATTACAAAAAAAGGACAGTAACTTCGGTGTAATACCGCTTGCTGCATACGACTTCAACCGAGACGGCTATATAAACGGCAGGGACCTTGCCATATTTAAAACCGACTTTCAGAGTAAGCTCGGTAAGGATTATTTCAGATATGCCGTGAACTTTATGTAATTTTTACATCTCACGCCTTGAATTAACACTGCAAATAAAGTATAATACTACAAACTATTTTTAGGAGGACAGTAATGAAAAAAGTTGCAATCATTATGGGTTCAGACAGCGATTTGCCGATTGTTACCCCTGCAATCAAAACACTCGGCGAACTTGGCATTCAGACAGAGGTGCGGGTAATGTCCGCACACCGCACACCCGAGGCGGCACACGACTTTTCTAAAAATGCAATTGCAAACGGTTTTGGCGTAATTATTGCTGCAGCAGGTATGGCGGCTCATCTCGGCGGCGTTCTTGCAGCGTCAACCACACTTCCGGTTATAGGTATTCCTTGCTCTGCAAAGGTGCTTGACGGTATGGACGCAATGCTTGCAACCGTTATGATGCCTCCGGGAATTCCTGTTGCAACTGTCGGCGTTAATGCGGCAAAAAACGCTGCACTGCTTGCGGCTGAAATACTTGCAGTCGGCGACGACGCACTTATGCAAAAACTTATTGATATGCGTGCCGATATGGCAAAGCAGGTAGAAGAAAAAGACAAAGCACTTCAGGAAAAGCTCAAAGAACTTTAAAAGCGGAGGACACGGCTATGGAAAAAAGTTACAGCGACAGCTACGCTGCGGCAGGCGTTGACGTTACGGCGGGATACGAGTCTGTCGAACTTATCAAGTCACACGTTAAGCGTACCGCAATCCCCGGTGTAATCGGCGGTATAGGCGGATTCGGCGGTATGTTTGAACTCCCGTGGGGAGATTACAAAAAACCCGTACTCGTTTCGGGTACTGACGGCGTAGGCACAAAACTCAAGCTTGCGTTTCTTATGGACAAGCACGACACAATTGGTATTGACTGCGTTGCAATGTGCGTTAACGACGTTGCGTGCAGCGGGGCAAAGCCACTGTTTTTCCTTGACTATATTGCTTGCGGCAAAAACTATCCCCAAAAGATTGAGCAGATTGTTAAGGGTGTTGCGGAGGGCTGCGTTCAGTCGGGATGTGCTCTTGTAGGCGGCGAAACTGCCGAGCATCCAGGTCTTATGCCAAACGAGGAATACGACCTTGCAGGCTTTACCGTTGGCATAGGTGAAAAAGACAAACTTGTATCGGGCGAACATCTTAAAGCGGGCGACGCACTTATCGGCGTTGCGTCATCGGGCGTACACTCAAACGGCTTTTCGCTTGTTCGCAAGGTGTTCAATATTGGCGAGGACACAATCGGCGTTTACTATAACGAACTCGGCAAAACCCTCGGCGAAGAACTTATCACGCCAACACGCATTTACGTAAAACCTCTTCTCACGCTTATGGACAGCGTGCGAGTTAACGCAATTTCACACATCACGGGCGGCGGCTTTTACGAAAATGTACCCAGAATGTTAAATGACGGCACCCTTGCGGTTATTGAAAAATCGAAGTGCCACCGCAAGCCGATTTTTGACCTTATTCAGAAAACGGGCGATATCAGCGAACACGATATGTACAACACCTTCAATATGGGTACGGGTCTTGTAATCGCAGTAGACAGCGACAAGGCTGACGAGGCTGTGCGTATTCTTACCGACTGCGGCGAGCAGGCTGCAGTTATCGGCGAAATCAAAGACGGCGAAAAGGGAGTAGAACTCGTATGATGAATATTGCTGTGTTTGTGTCGGGCGGCGGAACAAACCTTCAGGCACTCATCGACGCACAAAACAGGGGCGAAATCAAAAACGGCAAAATCACGTTTGTTCTTGCCTCAAACGACGGAGCCTACGCTCTGCAAAGGGCAGAGAACGCAGGTATAGAAAGCACTGTTGTCAGCCGAAAAAACTACTCTTCAAAAGAAGAGTACGACAAAGCGATACTCAAAGCACTTGAAGGAAGAAACATAGATTTGATTGTGCTTGCAGGTTTTCTTTCAATTCTCGGCGAAGAACTCGTAAGCACTTACAGAAACCGAATTATCAACATACACCCGAGTCTTATTCCGCTCTTCTGCGGCGACGGCTTTTACGGCAAAAAGGTGCATACCGCAGTGCTCGAAAGCGGCGTTAAAGTTACGGGTGCAACCGCTCATTTTGTGAACGAAATCACGGACGGCGGTGCGATTATTCTGCAAAAGGCAGTTCCTGTTGAGCAGGGCGATAACGAGGACATTCTTCAGTACCGTGTTATGCGTCAGGCGGAGTGGGAAATCCTGCCAAAAGCAGTGTCGCTTTTCTGCGAAGGACGAATTAAGATAAACGGAAATAAAACGGAAATTATATAGGAGAACAATATGGAAATCAAATCACTTGCAACCGAACTTAACACTAACACATACCCCGGCAGAGGTATTGTTATCGGCAAGAGCAAAGACGGCAAAAACGCCGTTATTGCTTACTTCATTATGGGCAGAAGCGTAAACTCACGCAACAGAATTTTTGAAGAGAACGACCGTGGCGGTATCCGTACAAAGGCTTTTGACGAAAGCAAGATGGAAGACCCGCATCTTATCATATACAATCCCGTTCTTAAACTCGACGGCAAAACAATTGTTACAAACGGCGACCAGACCGACACTATTTACGATTTTATGAAGGACGGTCATTGCTACCGTCACGCACTCCTTACCCGTGAGTACGAGGACGACGCACCTAACTATACCCCAAGAATTTCTGCAGTTGTTAAGCCGAACGGCGACTACAATATGTCAATCCTCAAATCCAATATGGGTATGCCCGAGTGCGTAAGATATTTTTATGAGTACCCTGCTCACGCAGGTATCGGTCACTTCCTTCACACATACAAGTGCGACGGCAATCCTATTCCGTCGTTTGAGGGCGAGCCAACTCCCGTTGAAATCGACGGCGACATCGACTCGTTCACCGATACGGTATGGAACAATCTTAACGAAGATAATAAAGTTTCGCTCTTCACCCGATTCATCAATCTTGAAACCGGCACGGAAGAAACAAGGATAATCAACAAAAATCAATAGAATTATGAATGATAAATGATGAATTATGAATTTATGACGGGCTCCGCCCGTACCCATTATATAATGCCTGTGCGGCGAGCACCCGAAATTCATCATTCATAACTCATAATTCATAACTAAAGAAGGAGCAACAAATGAGAGTATTAGTCATCGGTTCAGGCGGCAGAGAACACGCTCTTATCAGAAAAATCAAGGAATCACCAAGGGTTGACTACATAGCCTGCACACCGGGTAACGGCGGCATCTCGTACGACGCTGAGTGCTTTGGCGTAGGTGCGTGCGACATAGAAGGTGTAGTAAATCTTGCCAAACAGATTAGGGCAGACCTTGTTGTAGTCGCTCCCGACGACCCGCTTGTACTCGGTATGGTTGACGCTCTTAATAAAGAGGGCTTTGCAACTTTCGGGCCAAACGCTGCAGCGGCGATTATTGAAGGTTCAAAGGTTTTTTCAAAAAATCTTATGCTCAAATACGGCATCCCAACAGCCGACTACAAGGTGTTTGACAACCCGCAGAACGCAATTGACTATATTACCGAAAAAAACGAATTCCCCACAGTTATCAAGGCTGACGGACTCGCACTCGGCAAGGGAGTTCTTATCCCCGAAACACTCGAAGACGCTGTTCTTGGAGTGCGTGAAATTATGGAGGACAAAGTTTTCGGCGAAAGCGGTAACAACATCGTCGTTGAGGAATTCCTCACAGGTCCCGAAGTGTCCGTCCTCGCTTTCACCGACGGCAAGTGCGTAAAACCCATGGTAAGTTCCATGGACCACAAGCGTGCTCTGGATGGCGACAAGGGTCTTAACACGGGCGGTATGGGTACCGTTTCGCCAAACCCGTACTACACCGACGAAGTAGCCGAAAGATGTATGAAAGAAATTTTCATCCCCACAATCGAGGCTATGAACAAAGAGGGAAGAACCTTCAAAGGCTGCCTTTATTTCGGTCTTATGATTACACCGAAAGGACCTAAGGTAATAGAGTACAACTGTCGTTTCGGCGACCCCGAAGCTCAGGTGGTTCTGCCAAGACTCAAGACTGATATTGTTGATATTTTTGAGGCAATCAATAACGGAACTCTCCAAGACCTCGACATCGAATGGTCTGACGGAGCTTGCACCTGCGTTATTATGGCGTCGGGCGGATACCCAAAGTCGTATCCCAAGGGCATTGAGATTACGGGACTTTGCGACGGTCAGCTTGACGGCGTTACCGTTTATCACGCAGGCACGGCAATCAAAGACGGCAAACTCGTAACCGCAGGCGGCAGAGTGCTCGGCGTAACCGCACTTGGAAGCGACCTTGAAGACGCACTTTCAAAGTCCTATGCAGCTGTGGAAAAAATCAGTTTCGACGGTGCTCATTACAGACATGATATTGGCAAAAGAGCACTCGACGCTCTGAAGTAAAACAGGCATTCAATTACAAAAAGTAGTTGACAACTATACACTTTGGAATTATACTGAAGTTGTATTAATTTATATATTATAAATTCTCTTTTAAATGAGGTTGAAAAGATGGTTACAGTCAGAAAGAGTAATAAGAAAAAAATAATCATACCCGTGTGCCTGATTATCATTATCGCAATCGTTGCAGGTGCAGTTTTGGGCATCGCACAAAAAAATAAAGTCGTTGAGGTTTCGCTGAGCGAAATCAAAACGGGCGAGATTGTTGAGAATATCAACGCTACGGGCGTTATTTCTTCGGGTGCCGTTCAGGAGTATTCCGCAGGTACGGTTGCTCAGTGCGACAATGTTTTTGTCAAAGTGGGCGACAAGGTTAAGAAGGGCGACAAACTCGCAAGCTTTTCTACGGATGAGCTTGACGGTCAGATTGCTTCGCTTCAGGCAAGTTATAACGACGCAAGCAGTTCGTACAAAGCTGCTGTTAAAAACCAGAAACTCAATCAGAGCAAACTTAATCAGGTAAACAAAAAGATTGCTCCGCTTGAAAAGAAACTTGCTTCGTTCCAGAAGAGTTCCGCAGCGTCCAAGGCGGACGGCAAAAACGCAGTAAGCGGTGCGGCTTCAAAGAAGGGCGACAGCATTATTCCGGGTGTTGACAATCCTGCCGATGATATTGCGGGCGACCTTGAGGAAGCAGTAAAGGCACTTGAAGAACTTGCCGAGACTATTTCAAAACTCAGCGACGATATCACCACAACAAACGCAATTACCCGTGAGGTTATGACCAAGATTGCCGAGGCTCTTGAAAACGGAGACTACTCTCCCGACGCTATCGCAGAGGCTGCGGGAAAGGCTATGAGCGACGCAATCAGAGAAGGTCTTATTGAAGAAACAAGACTCATTGTTGACAGCGGTATTGCAGTCGATATGATTGAAGAGGCTGTTAAGTCTGTTGACTGGGCTGCTATTGGCAGTTCAATCGCAAACAGCCAGAACGTAACTTACGCAAGCACGGAACTCCAGCTTTCTGCACTTTACGCACAGCGTGAAATCTTCTCTCTCGGTGCAAGCAAGGCAACTCTTAACGCTCAGAAGCAGGCTGTTAACAGCACAAAGAGTGCTCTTGATACACTTAAAAAAGCACAGACCGAACTCGTAGCAGGCTGGGTATCGTCAATCGACGGCGTTGTTACAGAGTGTAACGTAACCGAGGGTGCTCAGACAACAGCACTCCAGACAGGCATCAAGGTTGAAAATCTCGACCAGCTTGTTGTTACAATTTCGCTCGGCGAATACGACGTCCACAAGGTTACTGAGGGTATGAAGGCTGTTATCACAACCGCATACGGCGAGTATTCGGGCGAAATCGCAAGCATCGCTCCTACTGCGTCAGGCTCGTCAAGCAGTTCGGTTCTCGACAATGTAGGCTCAATGGCAGGCATCAGCGGTCTTTCGTCACTTACAGACAAAGGTGCAGGCGTTGAGTGCGTAGTAACAGTTAACAGCCCCGACGAAAATATTATCGCAGGCTTTGAGGCTAACGTAGAAATCAAAACAGGCACATACGAAAATATCCCGACAATTCCGATTGAATCAATCGTTCTTGAAAAAGAAGGCTCGTATGTTTACAAATATGATGAGGAAGAGGGTACTGTCACCAAGACCAAGATTGAGGTCGGTGCTCACTCAGACTATGCATACGAGGTTAAGAGCGGACTTAAACTCGGCGACAAGATTGTATCAACTCCGGGTCAGGATTACGAGGACGAAACCTTTAAAGTAAGAGTTAAATAAGAGGTAACTATTTTGAATATTTCAGAAAGCCTAAAAATTGCCATAAAGTGTATAAAGGCTAACTGGCTGCGTTCACTTCTTACAATGCTTGGTATCATTATCGGTATAACCTCGGTAATTATGATTGTAGGTGCCGGTACAGGCGTAAGGGACTACATCATCGGTCTTATTGAGGATATGGGTTCAAACGCCGTGCTTATCAGCGTTGACGAAACGCAGGCTACCGAAAACGACTACATAACGCTTGAAGATGTGGCAAACATCAAAACCAAGGTTAAGGACGTTGACCGTTGCTCACCAATGCTTATGGGCTTCGGCAGAGCAACAATAGACAAAACCGCAACTGACGCAACGGTTATGATGATTGGTGTTAACAGCGACGTTCAGTTTGCTATGACCAACACCTGCGACCACGGACGCTTCTTCACTGACGAGGAATACGACGCAAATGCTCCCATTGCAGTTATGGGTATTGAGTCGGCTAAAAACGTCTATGGCTATTCAGACGTAACAGGCGAGTCGGTAACCGTTACATCAAGCGGCAAATCTATGAAAATCAAGGTTTGCGGCGTTGCAAATGTGGACGGTTTGGCAAGCTCTCTCGGCGGCTCGGGCGGTATGGCAAATATGTTCAAGTCAAGTTCGGATAAGCCGGTTATCGCACTGTTTATGCCGTGTACAACGCTCACCCAGATTACGGGCAGCGGTACAAACCTCAGCAGCGTTTTTGTTATCGCAAAAGAAGGTGCCGACTACGACGCAGTGGGTAACGCAACCGTCAACTACCTCAAGGCTGCTCACAGCAACTACGAAAACGGTATGTACACTGCACAGAATATGGCAACATATATCGAAATTGTGGACATCATTATGAAGGTCCTCACAATATTTATTGCGGGCGTAGGTGCTATTTCACTGCTCGTCGGCGGTATCGGCGTAATGAATATTATGCTTGTATCGGTTACAGAGCGTACACGTGAAATCGGTATCAGAAAATCGCTCGGTGCAAAAACAAAGGTAATTACAATGCAGTTCCTTACCGAGTCGGTAATCCTTTGTTTAATCGGCGGACTTATCGGCGTAATACTCGGTATAGCGGGTGCTTTCGGTGCCTGTGCGTTGATAGATATAACGCCAAAAATCAGTGTGTGGCTTGTGCTTCTTGCACTGCTGTTCTCAAGCGGCGTCGGACTTTTCTTCGGAATTTACCCCGCACGCAAGGCAGCAAAACTCAGCCCGATTGACGCACTCAGGAGTGAATAAAAAAATCCCTTGCTATGCAAGGGATTTTTTATTAGACTCAAGACTCAAGACCAAAGACTCAAGACCAAAGACTCAAGACTCAAGGAGTGAGCAGTTGAGTACTATTTTATTCATTTCGTCGAGTTTGCTCTCCATATCTTTCACGAGTGCAAGCTGATTTCTTGCACGCACAAGGTTGTGTTCTGCGTAGTCGGTTTTAAAGTATTCGTCACCGTTCAGATAGTCGGTCAGAAAACGCATACCCAGTTCAAGTGTTATAAGTATTGACGCAAAGGCGAGATTCTCTTTTTCGCAGTTGTTAAGCGTGCTGCCCGCCTCACTCAAAAAGCCTTTGGTGTACGCCTCAAAGTAATCAAGGTTGAGAGAAACTTTGTCGAGTTCTTTTTCGTCTTCTGCGGCTGTGCTTGCACCAAAGCGTATCGCATCCGCAAAATCAAACAGAGCCACACCCGGCATAACTGTATCGAGGTCAATAACGCAAACACACTCGTTTGTGTCCTTGTCAAACATAACGTTGTTGAGTTTGGTGTCGTTGTGCGTAACCCTGAGCGGAATTTTCTTTTCTTTCACAAGTTCTTCAATTCTGCCCATCTCGTCCTTGCGGCTTGTGATAAAATCAATCTCGTCCCTGCAGCCGCCTGCTCTGTCTTTAACGTCGAGTTTAAGTGCCGGCAAAAACTCGTTTTCGTACCGCCAGATTGTGTTGTGAAAATTCGGAATTGTCACATAGAGTTTTCCCGAATCAAATCCGCCGAGCATCTTCTGGAACTTACCGAACGCAGTACCGCTTGCACCAAACAACTCAGGCGTGTCCGCCGAGTCGTAACTGATGCTGTTCTTTACAAAAATATATGCACGGTAGTACGAGGTGTCGTCGCCCTTGTAGTACTTTTCTCCGTCCTTTGTTTTTATGTAGTGCAGCGTCTCACGGTCGGGGTCGCCGCCGTTTTCTTTTATAACTTTACGAAGGTAAGAAGTAACGGCAAAAACGTTTTCCATAAGTTCGTCAATGTTTTTAAACACAGCTCCGTTAACCTTTTGCACAACGTAACGCTGCTCACCGTCGCCGCATCTGTATTTTGCAATATATGTTTTGTTAATATGACCCGAACCGAACTCCTTGCAGGATATAAGTTCACCGTCAAAATCAAATTTACTAAGTACGCTGTAAATACTCTCCATATAATCACCGATTATATGATAACACATATTTAATAATTAATCAAATTTTGTTGCAATCGACTCTTATTTATTGTAAAATAAACTAAAATAAACAAAGGAGATACAGACCAATGGATATTAAAGATGTAAAAATTTCGGACTCAATTAAGTACGTAGGCGTTAACGACTACGATATTGACCTCTTTGAGTCACAGTATATGCTCGAAAACGGTATGGCTTATAACTCATACCTTATTCTTGATAAAAAAGTTGCTGTCTGCGACGGCGTTGACAAAATCGCAGTTGACAGATGGCTTACAAATCTCGAAAGCGAACTCGGAGGCAGAACACCCGATTACCTTGTTGTTCACCACCTTGAGCCGGACCACTCATTCAGCATTCAGGCTGCGGCTGAAAAGTACCCTGAAATGAAGATTGTTCTTTCTGCTTCCGCCATGCGTATGTTCCCTCAGTTCTGCGACGTTGACGCTTCAAGACTCGTTGCAGTCAAAGAAAACGATACGCTTGAACTCGGCACTCACACGCTTACTTTTATGATGGCACCCATGGTTCACTGGCCAGAGGTTATGGTGTCGTA
>SVQF01000020.1 GCA_015065445.1 Oscillospiraceae bacterium
CTTGAACTCAACAAGAACACCCTGCTCGGCTGGGGTATTGCGGTTCTTCTTTTTGCGGGATACATAGCCGCCGAGATAAAGGTAATCAAAAACAAAAAATGGTATTTGCGGCTGTTTGGCTGGGTACTTTTTATTGCACTGCTTGGCGGCACGATGGCAGTGTCTGCACCACCGTACAAAACCGTGCCTGCTGTTGACTGCAAAGACCCTGAAGTCACCGACGTTGTGACTGTGGAGCAAGGCAGACTGACGGGCGTATATACAGAAGACAAAAGCGTTGAAGTATACGCAGGTATTCCCTATGCAAAGCCGCCTGTTGACGAACTCAGGTGGAAGGCACCTCAGGCACCTGACAACTGGAACGGTGTAAGAGCCTGCGATCACTTTGCACCTATGTCGATGCAAAAGCGGGACAGCGAACTTATGAATTCACTTACTCAGATTGTGGGATACCATCGCTTTGAAATTAGCCTGAAAGATAACTACCGTGAGGCTGTAAGTGAGGATTCGCTATATCTTAATATCTGGAAACCTGCGGGCGAAGTAAAAAACGCACCCGTACTGTTCTTTATTCACGGCGGCTCGCTCACGAGCGGTCAACCGTCGTTCAGCGAATACAGGGGCGAAGACCTTGCAAAAAAAGGTATTATCGTTGTTAATTTCGGATACAGACTCAACGTGTTCGGGTACATGGCAAATGAAGAACTTGCCGCCGAATCGCCCGACGGCACTACAGGAAACTACGGTCTGCTCGACCAGATTCAGGCACTAAGATGGGTTAACGAAAATATTGCATCATTTGGCGGCGACGCATCAAAAATTACGATTGCGGGCGAGTCTGCAGGTGCATCAAGCGTTAACGCCCTTTGCGTTTCGCCGCTTGCAAAAGGGTTGTTCAGATATGCGATTGCAGAGAGCAGCGGCATCACGCCGAAAACGCCTTATCACACTTTCAGAACATACTCCGACGCACTGAATCAGGGCAAAAAAACGCTTGAAGAATTTGACGCAAAGAGCGTTGACGACCTGCGTAAAATTCCCGCTGAAGAACTTGTTAAAACAACGGCGAACAACAGTGCGATGACCGTTGACGGATACGCTATAACCGAGCAGCCTTATATGACATACGAAAAGGGCAACAATAACGAACAGGCGTTGCTGAACGGATACAACTCGCACGAGGCAAACGTGTTTAATCTTTTCAGCAAGATTGACAAAGACGGGTACAGCGAGTCGCTCCAAAAGCTATTTGGTGATTATGCAGACGAGGCTGAAAAAAGCTTTCCGTACGACAGCGTGGAACTTGACTACGACTTCCTTGTTGAGCAGGGCGGCGAAGCAAAAGGAACATATAACTACATCCTTGGCGGAACGTGGTTCGCCTACAGCCACAAAACGTGGTCGGACTATATTGCAGCACAGAGCAAACCCGTATATTTTTACAGGTTTGCAAAAGACAACGGCTCATTGCGTGCAAATCACGGCGGCGAAATGCCGTACGCATACGGCAATCTGTGGCGGCACAAGGACAAGTATGACGACTCGGACTTTGAACTGTCCGAAACTATGCAGAACTACTGGGTTAACTTTGTTAAAACGGGAAACCCTAACGGCGACAATCTGCCAAGATGGGAAAAGTATACCAAAACGCAAAAACAAATTCTGCAGCTTGACACCGAAGTCAGAATGACCGACGACCCGTACAACAAGCTTTACAAAATAATTGACAAAGCACAGAATAATTAGACAAGCAAAAAATCACCGTAAGGCTGAGCCTTGCGGTGATTTTTATTATTATTCTTTTTTGGCAAAGTCCTGCAGAAGAATATATCCTGCCGAGGCAAGAACTCCGCTGACTGCATACTTAAACACATTCATTGGAATATTGTAAATAATAATTCCCGTTCTGAAGGAGGTAAGTTCGGGCATTATCTTTTTTATTGCACCGAATCGTTCGGCAAGATTGCCGTAAGCCTGCTGATACTTATAATAAATCAGATTGATATAACCGTCGTCGCCCAATATGTTAAGCAGTATCGGTAACAGAAGTTTTTTGAACGTAATAACAGAAACGAGCGAAACAATAACCGCTGCGATAACGCCGCTGACAAGCACTGCAATTACTTCAGCGTTCACAGGTCTTTCCATATCATCACGCCTCTGTACCCTTTTTGTGACGAATTCAGAACGGATTATCAGTCTGAACATAAGCCATACCAAAAGCACGAATATAATGTCAAGCATTGTTTTGTTTGCAACGCTTGCTGCGACGGTAGGCGTTTCGCTGTATCCTATTGCGAGGTATGCACCGTTTTTCAAAATGATTACAAGCAGTGCTGCAAGCGGATGTACTACAAGGCATGCAAGCAGTTCGGGAAATGCCGAAAAGTCCACAGTTAAAAGGTCTGGCGTATATGGTAATCTGAACGACAAAAAGTTCATACCGAGTGCAGCGGCAATGCACACAAACGTAATCACTGCCTTTGCTATAATATTGGTTTTTGTCTGTTGTTTTTTGTCGCTCTCTTCGGCAAGTAAGTACGGGTTTTCATCATCACTCACAGATACATTCAGATTTTGTTCGGGAAGTTTGCCCTTTGTATGATATCTTCTGTGTGAACTGCGGTGCTTTGAATAGTACTCATATGGCACAACATCCGCTTTACGCTCAGGTATGTTGCTACCGTAATGTCTGTAACTCATAGCAGTTTCCTTTATCTAATCAAATGAGGTACTACCGTTTGCAGCACATCATTACAAATAATCTACTTGGTTTTTATCGGCTTTGCCTTGCTCCACGAGGAGTAGTACTTGGTTTTTCCGACAGTTTTGTATGTTCGTATCTGCACATAATACTTTGCTTTCTTTTTAAGCTTTTTAACAGTGGTTTTAACGGTTTTGCTTTTGCCGACAGTAACCGTTTTCACCGCTTTTTTGAAGTTTTTATCAGTAGAATATCTTATCTGATAGCCTGTGGTCTGAGCGGTCTGCTTTTTCCAAACAGCAGCAAACGACTTTTTGCCTGCAGTCAATTTGGACAGCGATGTTCCCTTGGGAACAATTTTAAACGACTTGCTGAGTTTGCCCGTGTAGTTGCCCTTAAAAGTAAGAGTAACTTTGTAAGTGCCCACATTTTTTCTGCCCTTGGCGTAACTTACGGTGTAGTTGGCATTACCGACAGTTTTGCCGCTTTTGTCTTTAACGGTAACTTTTGGGGTTTTCACCTTGCCGTTGTAAACATATGAATTGGCTGCGAGCGTAAACTCTAACTCAGACGCATCAATTATTTCGATAAAATCGGTGGGGTCTGTTTCAAATCCGTCGTCACCTTCTGACTCGGGATTTTTTAAAACTATCTCACCCGTCTGCGGGTCAATTTCGGGCAAATCAAACGAATCCGCATAAGCCGTTGTTGTGCCTGACAAAAGCACAAGCATAAGCATTATTGCCAATAATCTTTCTTTCATAATTATCACCCGAGCGGTACTTCGGGAAGAACAAAGTCGCCTTCGTCTGACTGATTATCAGAAGTGGTATCTTCACCGTCGTTACCTGATTTGTTGTTATTATTGCTTTGCTGCCCGTCTTCTTCAAACACTTCGTCGAAGTCAGCCTTATATTCAGTGGTATCGGAAGTATTGCCGCTTTCGTTTTTTTTACTCTGCTCAGTAACAGACGCACTTTCGCCGTTTGCACCGCTTTTGTTACCGGTCTTTTCAGAGCAGGAGCAAAGTGTAAGCAGCATAATTGCAGCTAAAACAAAACTTAGTTTTTTCATAAGTCTATATTTCAATTGTCCAGTTTGTGTTTTTGTAATAAACAGAATGCGGCTGGTCGCCACGCATATTGAAGTCTTCACCGCCGGAGGTAGTGAGAATATCTTCACATTTTTGAACAATTACGTTGAACTGCGGTTCTGTGTATTCGTATTTCATTATCACGCCCTCCTTAATCAGCAAAGTATTCCTGTGCATACCTGTTGTACAGATAAACTGATTTAACAAGCGAGCGAAGTTGCTTTACTTTGCTGTCGCCGCCTGTTTCTGTGTCACGGATTACGGTGTAGCAGTAAGCAAGTGCGTTATAATTAATTGTGGCTGTTTTGCCTGTTGATTTCTGCCTTATTGTTACGTGGAAAACATTGTCGAGGTTTGCAGATTCAATACCCTTGACCTGTACGAATTTACCCGAGTTTGCCTCGCCGAACGATACTGACGGTGCTTTGCCGCCGTACCAGTTATCGCCAGTTACACTGAGTTCGTAATCTGCAGTGTCAACATCCTCTTCATAGTAAAAACGCACCTCGGTATTTGACAGCGACATAAGCGAAGTTTCGGTAATAGCAAACGGAAGTTCGCCCTGAACATTTGCAACTGCACCGCCGTTATTCTTTATACTCTCGGTTGTGACGTTGCACACATCGTGGAAATACTTTTCTTTTGTAAAAGTATCGGTGTAGTGCTTGTCTGTTCTTTCGTCCACTTTTTTGCTCGACATATCAGCAGTGTTATAGCCAAAGTATACCTGAGCCGCAGTTGCGTAGTCGGTAAGTGCCTTGCAGACTTCTGCAGCCTTATCCATTTTTTCTACAACTTCGGGGTCGGCAGAAGTTTCGTGAATCTTGATATCGTTCTGAATTATATTATCGCAGTACTCCCACATTGAGTAATCGGCGTCGTAAAGCTTGTCGCCGTCTTTGCTGTAAAGAGTAATCCTGATACTTTCGGTAAGCTGGGCAGGTGCTGATTCAATAGTGAATTTGTATCTGCCGTCGTCCGTTTTTTCAACGTCTGTAAGATTTACTTTTCTTGTTTTGAAGTCGGTAGCATAAGTAATCGGGTTGTGGTTATAATTGAGTTCCACATATGCCTCTTCCCTGTCGCTTTCATCGGGAATGTAGTAATCTGCGTCAACAACAAAGGTGATGTCTACCGAATCTTTGGTTGTGAGATAAACTGTGTTGTTAGGAGTTTTGCCCTGCTCCCACTCAGCGTCAACGGTAACGTCAGCCTCGGGCATTGTGAATGTATATGTTGTATCGTCCACCTTTGTAAGTGCAACGTTGTTGCCGTTCTGGTCTGTTACCGTCAGACTCTTGAGCGTGCTGCCCTCATTGGAATTCACATTAACGGTAACCGTTTTATCGTCGGATTCCTTAAGTTTGTAGTACTCGTAGCCGTACTTTGAAGTTGTAAGATAACCGCCGTTAGTTTCCTTGTCGCTTTCGGAGTCAAGATTTTCTATATCATAGCCGAAAACGGGATGAATGCCGAGTCCGTCGCTGCCGTCGGAATACGTCCACTGCAGAAGTTCAAACTTTTTGCCGTCGGTCTGCTCAAACTCAGGGTTAACCTCGTCAACAAAAGCGTCGAGGGTCTGCTTGAGGTCAGTAGAAAGCGGAGTGTCCGACTTTGTTTCAGTAGTATTGCCAACTTTATGTCCACTGATTACAGGACCGCTGACAACGTCTGTCGGGTACACTTTACCGCCGAAACCTGCGTTGTCATAATAGCCCGCTTTGCAGGTGTAAGGAGAAGCACTACCATCACTCTTATGTAAATAAGTAATGGCTTTTGTTCCGTTCGCAGCAAACGCATTTTTAAATAAAATATCTGTATCTGCAGTTACGGTACCGACCAATAATTTTGAGTCAGAATCCGCATTATTGCTACTAACAGTTGCGAAGTTATATACGTTATTTACTTCTGAATGTCCGACCTGCGTATCGCTTTCCTGACAAATGCCGACTACACCGCCTGTGGTTGTCAGATTGCTAACGCCGTAAATAGTTTTAATTTCGCCAACATTATAGCAGTTTGTAATGCTGTTGTACTGCTGCGGAAAATAGAACTCACCAATATCAACAGAACCCGTTATCGGGCTTCCGTAAGTATTTGTTCTTGTCTGTCCTGCAATTCCGCCTACGCTTGAACAGTCATATGCCGTAACGGCGCCTGCGTTAAAGCTGTTGCTTATTGACGCCGACTCAGTATATCCAACAATACCGCCAATCGGATTTGCCGAGTTGACGGAGCAAGTTATATCTCCGAAATTAGCACATCTGTTAATAGTAACCGGTGAAAAGCCGCTTGACTCTGCCAGAATGCCTGCTATACCTGCCGTATTGTTATGAGTAGATTCGTTTACAGAAATATTGCCGTAATTGAAGCAGTCAACAATTGCAGCGTAGTTAAGTTCGTCCTCGCTTCTTAAAGTTGTCATAAGGCAGCCCATCATTCCGCCTGCAAGGTAGTCGGTAGAAATATTCGCCCTGTTAACGCAATTTTTAATTTCTGTAAATGTGCTGTCACGTGAATCTGCAACCATTCCGCCGGCGATACGGTATTTGCCGGAATCGCCTCTGCCGTTGATAACAACATTTTCGCCAACTGTACAATCCTTTACAAGGAGCGAACCCATATAGTTGTCGGCAACCATACCTGCGTTATAGTTCCAGTTTTTAGAAAAGTCGCTGTATGCCTGAATAATGCAGTTGCCTTCAAGGTGGCAGTTAATAATTTTGTCGTCTCCGAGTGATGCAGGAGCAAACGGAGCATTCCAAGTATAGCCCTCGTTGATTGTAACGTCTTTAAGAGTTAAATCTTTTATTGTTGCATTACCAAGAAACGGCAACAGAGAAACGGTATAATTATCGCCCGTTACCATATTAAGATTACTGATTGTGTGATTATTGCCGTTGAATGTTCCGCAGAACTGAACATCCTTCGCACCGTTTGAACAGGGAGAAATATATGTCTGCGTCATTGTAATATCCTGTAAAAGATTTACGGTAGCATTCTCAAAATAGTTTTCGTTATCTAAGGCATCTCTGAACGCAAGCAGGTCTGCCTCGGTTGAAATGTCGTATACGCCTGCTGACAGGTCGAATGTGTTTTGTGCTGCAAATGTTGTAACCGGTAACGAGCCGATTACAAAGACAAATGATAATAAAGCAGCACATATTTTCTTTGAAATAATATTCATAATAATCCCCTTGCCTTTGAATACTAAATCTGTTTAAAGAATTACATATTATAAAAAATACACTATTCCTTATAGTCCATAGTCTATTATAGTACCCCCCCCCCCGAAAATTCAACCCGATTTCCGATTTTTGTCTATTATTGAACCAATTTTGGAAGTTTCTACATTTTGCTTAGTTATTTGTTGTCTATTTTGTGTATTATTAACAATTGTTTTTGTCTATTTTTTATAACAGTCCATTATTTATTTGTACAATTTTACAAATAATTGTAAGTGTTTCTGCTGCATTATGCACAATTTATATGAACGAATTGTGACTATAAAACTTCTGTAGCAATAAAAATAGACAATTTTAAATAAAATAATAGACCCACCGCTCAGCAGTGGGTCTTTAAAACTTTATATATCGGGTTTTGGCAGTACCTTTTTGTACACAATTTCGTCGGCATCTTTGTGAAGAGCGAGAGTGCCGATTTTTTTGTAGCCGAGTCCTTCATAAAGCTTTTGTGCCTTTTTGTTTGTGCTTTCACACGAGAGCATTACCTCGTCAAAAAAACGTTCTTCCATCTGTCTTTGCCAAATCAGAAGAGTAAGTTTACCGTCGCCGAGTCCTCTGAATTCGGGCAGGATATAAAAACGGTTGACAAACGGTATTTTTTCAAGGAACAGGCTGTACTGCAGCCAGCCTGCGAAATCGTCGTTTTCGTATATCAGAAGCACCTGTGCATTTTCTGTCCAGCGGCGAAATTCTGCAGTCGTTACCGACGGGTCAATACGATGTACCAAATCCATATCGTCGGGTTTGGCATATCTTATTTTCATCATATTTTAAGTCTCCTTAATTACAAATGTATTAATTATATTCTGCCGGCGGCTATATCCTCGTCAGCCCTGCCGCTCATAATGTATTCAAGCAAATCGGCAACGCAGCCCTTGTTGCAGTGGCACGCCTCAAATTTGCAGATTTTATGAATTGCAGACGGTGCTTGACCTGCACACGCAGGCAGCCCTACAGTTTTAAGCATATCCCAGTCGTTATAGTAGTCGCCTATTGCTGCAACGTGACTCTGTTCAATGCCGAGCATATCTGCAAGGTGCATAATCCCAACGCCCTTGTGCGTGTCTTTTTGCAGCATTTCAAGAGTCATAACAGACGACAGCATAAAGTTAGCGTCGGGGTTTTCCATAGTTTTAATAAGATTATTGAGTTTGGCGATTGTGAACACGTTTGACCAGAAAATCACCTTCATCCAGCCTTCCTCCGGTACATCGTCAATTGAGTCAACATACTCGTGCTTAGCCTTGTCAAAATGGGTTGTAATTTTTTGAAAAAGTCCGCTTTTAACAACGTAAACATAGTCGTCGAAGTAAACGCCGATGTCCACGCTCTTAAAAATATCGTCAAACTCGGTAGAAATATACTTAACAAATTCCCTGCCCTTAGGACCTATGGTGTTACGCCATATCATTCGGCGTTCGTTATAGTCGTAAAGACCCGCACCGTTAAGCACTACAGCAGGTTGATTTGCAGTTGTTCTGTTGTAATTACGCTCGAGCGAGGACTGAAGCCTGCCCGATGCGAGTGTGAAGTTACCGCCAAGTTCGGTGAACTTTTTAATTGCAAGCTGATTGCGTTCGACGGGACGTCTTATTTTGTTGTTGAGAGTACCGTCTATATCCGACACAACCAGCCAGTTTTCAAAGGTTTTATCCATTGATATCTCCTTAATAATTGCCGCTTTTAAGTTTGTTAAGAAAGTCTGTAAAATATTCGGGCAGCTCGCTTTCAAACTCGAGCCACTCCTTTGTGCGTGGATGTTCAAAGCCGATATGCTTTGCGTGCAGGCACTGACCGCCGAGCGAGGTGATGACCTTTTTCGGGCCGTAAAGTGCATCGCCGGCAACGGGATGACCTATATGCGAACAATGAACTCTTATCTGGTGAGTTCTTCCCGTTTCGAGCACACAGCGTATGTGTGTAAAGTCGCCAAAACGTTCAAGCACATCAATATGCGTTACGGCAGGCTTAGAGTTCTTAAGAGTTACCGCCATCTTTTTGCGGTCCTTCGGACTCCTGCCAATCGGCTGATTTACGGTGATTTTATCTTCTCTAATATTGCCGTAAACCACCGCCTCATAAGCACGGGTAAAAGAATGTTCCTTAATCTGCTCTGCAAGACTGAGGTGTGCCATATCGTTCTTGGCAACAATCAGCAGTCCTGACGTGTCCTTGTCTATGCGGTGAACGATGCCCGGACGTATTACACCGTTGATTCCCGAAAGCGAATCCTTGCAGTAATACAAAAGGGCGTTGACAAGCGTGCCGTCGGGATTGCCGTTTGCAGGGTGTACAACCATACCTTTAGGCTTATTAACCACAAGCAAGTCGGCGTCTTCGTAAACTATTGAAAGCGGAATATCCTGTGCCGTCATTTCAAGCGGCTTTGCGTCGGGAACAGCGACTTCGAGCAAATCCCCCGCTTTGCATTTATACTTTTTATTACTTACTTCGCCGTTGACACATACCGCCTCTTCTTCAATCAGCTTTTGCACGGCGGAGCGTGTGATGTCGGGCAGAAGTTTTGGAAGCACTTTGTCGAGCCTTTCGCCCGCATCACTTTCGCTGAGGGTAAAGGAATAGTTATTCATTCTGTTTGCCCTCATCTTTTTTAAACAAATCAAGCACAAGATATATTATCATCGATGCCGCACCAAGCGTAACGGCACTGTCCGCAATATTGAACACTGCAAAATTCATAAACGTCGGCTCGATAAAATCAACAACATACCCGAAGCGAATACGGTCAATCAGATTACCGAGTCCGCCCGACACAACAACGCCAAGCGACCAATAAAGCCACAGGTTTTTACACCTGTCAGAGAACATATACCACAAAACGCCAACGCACACGGCAACTGTAAGTACAATAAAAATCCATCTTGCACCCGATAAAAGCGAAAAAGCCATACCAGTATTTTCGGCATAGCGAAACTGCACAACATCAGGAATGAACTGAACCGTTTTTCCGCCCTTTAACTGTGCTGTGGCAAGGTATTTGGTTATCTGGTCAAATGCAATAATGAGCAAAATCATTACGCTGCAGGATATGTGTTTTTTCTTGTGCATATTGTTTTTTGCAGGGATTGAGCCGTGACTCAACCCCTGCTTAATTTATTAAAGGTTTAAAAGATTCATAGTATCGGCACATTCCTTACAAAGTGTAGGATGTGCAGAGTTAATACCAACTGAGCGTGTATACTTCCAGCAACGCTCGCACTTTTCGCCTTCAGCCTTTTCAACTGTTACCGAAAGTCCGTTTACGTCGCCCTTAAAACTGCCCTCGCCCTCTGCAATTTCCACAGCCGAGGTGATGAAGATTTCGGGAAGGGCGTCCTTAGAAACCTCAAGGAATTCCTTGAGCTCGCCGTCTGCGTAAAGCGTAACCTTAGCTTCGAGCGGCTTTCCGATAATCTTTTCGTTGCGGGCAAGTTCGAGTGCCTTCTGCACGTCGGTACGTACTTCGTGAATTCTGTCCCACTTAGCGATAAATTCATCGTCGGTTTCGATAAAATCAGCAGTCGGGATTTCGTTAAACAGCGGTGAACGGGCATCCTTGCCGCTTTCGTGCTTCATTTCACGCCAGATTTCGTCACAGGTGAACGCAAGAATAGGTGTGAGCACAAGTGTAAGTGCGTCAAGTACCTTGTACAGAACAGTTTGTGCTGCACGTCTTGACTTTGAGTCGGGTGCAGATGTATAAAGTCTGTTCTTAAGAACGTCAAAATAGAAGTTACTCATATCAACTACGCAGAAGTTGTGAAGTGCATGAGCGGTGGTGTGATACTCGTAGTTATCGTAACCCTGTCTTGCTGTTGCAAGCACTTCGTCAAGCTTCATAAGAGCGTACTTGTCGAGTTCTTCAAGTTCATCGGTAGCAACCATATCTTTGTCCGGGTCAAAGTCGTAAAGGTTGCCGAGGCAATATCTTGCGGTATTTCTGATTTTTCTGTAGTTATCCGAAATCTGCTTTAAGATTTCAGGGCTGATGCGGATATCTGCGTGATAATCTGCGGACGCAACCCAAAGGCGAAGAATATCTGCACCGTATTTGCTGATAACCTCCTGCGGAGCGATACCGTTGCCGAGCGACTTGGACATCTTTCTGCCCTCGCCGTCAACAGTCCAGCCGTGAGTGATAATCTCTTTGTACGGAGCACCCTTGCCCGCTGCAACAGACGTAAGAAGTGACGACTGGAACCAGCCTCTGTACTGGTCTGCACCCTCAAGATAAACGTCTGCTGGCCACTTGAGGTTCGGTCTGTTCTTGCATACTGCGAAGTGTGAAGAACCCGAGTCAAACCAAACGTCCATAATGTCGGTTTCTTTTGTAAAGCCTTCGTTTTTACCGCAGTGCGGACACTTGAATCCGTCGGGTACAAAGTATTCTGCCTCGTGAGCAAACCAGGCGTCCGAGCCTTCCTCGCCGAAAATATTAGACACCTTATTCATAACGTCTGCATCAATAATTTCTTTGCCGCAGTCCTTACAGTAGATAACAGGAATCGGAACGCCCCATTTTCTCTGACGTGAAATACACCAGTCTGCACGTTCCTGAACCATTGACTGAAGTCTGTCCTTGCCCCACTCGGGGAACCACTTAACGTCTTCGGCAGCCTTGACTGCGTCCTCTTTAAAGTCATCAACCGAGCAGAACCACTGTGAAGTCGCTCTGAAAATAACAGGGTTATGACATCTCCAGCAGTGAGGATACTGGTGCTTAATCTTCTTGAGTGCGAAGAGTGAGCCGTGCTCGTCAAGATACTCGGCAATTGGCTTATTTGCGTCCTCTGTTGAAAGGCCTGCAAACATACCTGCCTCTTCGGTGAGCATACCCTTGTCGTCAACAGGCACTACCATCGGGATTTCGGGATATTTTCTGCATACGTTATAGTCGTCAACACCGTGACCCGGAGCCGTGTGAACGCAGCCCGTACCGCTTTCAAGAGTAACGTGGTCGCCTACAATAACAAGCGAAGTTCTGTCTATAAACGGGTGAGCGGTCTTCATATATTCAAGTTCGCTGCCACGGATAATTCCTACAGTTTCGTAATCGGTCACGCCTGCGTCTTCCATAGCAACAGGAGCAAGGTCTGTAGCCATTACATAATACTCGCCGTTTGCTTTGAGAAGCGAGTATTCATAGTTCGGGCCAACGCAGATTGCAACGTTTGCAGGAAGGGTCCATGTTGTTGTTGTCCAGATTACGAAGTATGTGTTGTCAACGTCAGCACCCATTGCGGCAAGCTTGCCCATATCATCCGTAACCTTGAACTTGACATAGATTGAATGGCACGGATCCTCTGCGTACTCGATTTCTGCTTCTGCAAGTGCGGTGTTGCAGTCAGAACACCAGTAAACAGGCTTTAATCCCTTGTAGATATAGCCCTTGTTTGCCATAGAAGCAAACACCTTAATCTGCTCCTGCTCAAACTCTTTTTTAAGTGTGATGTACGGATTGTCCCACTCGCCGATAACGCCCATTCTTCTGAAACTCTTACGCTGAATATCAACATACGAAAGAGCGGTGTCACGGCAGATTTTACGCAGTTCGAGGTCGGATATATTGCTCTCTGCTGTGATGCCTGCCTTTTTTCTTGCTGCAAGTTCGGTAGGAAGACCGTGAGTATCCCAGCCGGGAACATACGGCGACTGAAAGCCCGTCATATTCTTGTAGCGGACAATGAAGTCCTTGAGCGTTTTGTTGAGTGCGTGACCGATATGGATATCGCCGTTTGCGTACGGAGGTCCGTCATGAAGCAAAAACATCGGCTTGTCAGCGTTATGCTTCATAAGTTCTTCGTACTGCTTGCTGTCCTCCCACGCTTTGAGGAACTCAGGTTCTCTCTGTGGGAGCGACGCTCTCATAGGGAATTCGGTCTGCGGTAAATTAAGTGTTTTATTATAGTCCATTGGTTGATTTGCTCCTTTGGTTTGTTATTTGTGACTTATCTTTTTTTACCGAAAAAGCCTTTGAATTTCGGTGTTTCATTCTTTTCATCGTCCTCGGGCGGAACAAGTGAAATTGTCTGTGTTCTGTCGCCGTGAACATCCTCTTTTTTCACATTGAAGTATGATTCAAACGGGAGTTCTCCTTCGTCATCAAAGAGCGATTTTTCTTCGTCTTTGGTGCTTTCCATCTGGGCGTCCTCAACTATTTCGGGAACGCCGAAAGAACTTGTGTCTATTGGTGAAACTGTATTTCTTGAAAAAGCCTCAACCGCTGCCATCGGGTCCTGCGGCTCTTCCTCTTCTTCTGAGAAAGCCTCTACAGCCTCTGCTGTGTTAACAGGCTCTTCCTCTTCTTCATCATCTGTGATTATTTCAAAATCGTCGTCAGCGGCAGGAGTCTGAGGTGCTGCCTCTTCTGCTGACGGCTCGTCTGCAACAGTTGTTTCAACTGTAATCGTTTCCTCTTCATCGTCAGAAGCAGGGGCTTCCTGTGAGTTAACCTCGGCACTGTCAACTGTAACGGCACTCGGGATAGCCTCTTCCATTTCGTCCATCTCGTTTACGAGTGAGTCCACTTCTTTCTGGATTTCGGCAACTTTGTTTTCGTCGTTCTTCTCTACCTCAAGTTTTGCGTTTTTGAGTGTTTCGAGCTGACGGATATAGAGTGCCGACACGTTTGCGATAAACTCACGTGCGTTTTCTTTAAGTGATGCGTTAAGTGCCTCGTAAGCCTCTTTTTCTTCCTTGGATTTGCCGATTAAATCGTCGGAAATCTCTTTTGCCTGGTCAAGAATATTCTGTGCAACAATTTTTGATGAGTTAATTGCGTCGTTTGCTTTCTTTTCGGCGTCTGCTGTGATTGCGTTTGCCTCGTCAGTCTTTTCTTTTACAATTGAGGCAGCGTAATCCCTCGCCTCGCTTACAAGCTTTTCAGCCTTTTCGTTAGCCTCAGAAACCGTTGTGTTGGCAGTTTCTTCGCTTTCGGTAATAAGTTTTTCAGCCTTTTCGGTTGACTCTCTTTTAATCTGGTCCGCCATCTTTTCCGCTGTAATAAGGGCAGCCTTTATTGAGTCCTCTTCTTCTCTGTACTCCTCAATCTTGGAAGCGAGAAGTTCCATCTTGCGATAAAGCTCTTTGTTCTCGTTGACATAAGCGTCAATAGTGTCGGCAGCGGCGTTAATTGTTGCGTTAACTTCTTCAACACTGTAACCGTCGCCGTTTTTAGTGAGCTTAACATTTCTTAAATCATTTGCACTTATCATATTCTCTTCCTCCGTTTAGCAGAAATGCTTACATAAACATTCCGTTATTTTCAAGTTCATCAATCAAATCGCCCATCACGTCAACATTGTACGGGGTGATAATGTAGGTTGAATTTGCAACACGTTTAATCTGTCCGTTGTTTGCATATGCAACACCCGAAAGAAAATCAAGCAGACGTCTTGCAACGTCACGGTTTGTACTTTCGAGATTAAGCACAACAGTTCTTCTTTCGTTAAGGTGGTCGGCAATAGCTGCAGCCTCTTCGTAACGCTCAGGCTTGCAGAGCACAACCTGAAGCTGTGCTGTTGTATGAATATTAACTACCTTGTCGCTCTTCTGTCTTCTTAAAGGACGCTCAGCGACTTTTTCCTCTCTGTCGTAAGTTGCAGGCGGTGCGAGTTCACGCTCTCTGTCACGGCGTGAAGTTCTCGTTGAAGTGCCGAACGACTCAGCGTCATCATAGAAATCATCAAATTCGTCGTCGTCAGTTTCGCTTATAATGTCTTTAACCTTGTCTAAAAATCCCATCTTTTCTACCTCACTGTAATTAAAAATATTTTCTTGCTCCAAAGATTGCGGAGCCAACTCTTACTATATTTGAACCCTCGAGTACAGCCGCTTCGTAGTCGCCGCTCATACCCATAGAGAGAAGTTCCATACTGATATTATCTATTCTTTTGTCCTTTATGTCAACAAAGGCACGGTGAAGCCGCTCAAAATATTTTCGGACTTCTTTTTCGTCGCAAATCGGCGGGATTGTCATAAGTCCTTTAACACTTACGCCGTCGAGTTGTGAAATACTGTAAAGCAAGTCTTCGAGTTCTTCAATGTAAATACCGCTCTTAGACTCCTCTTTGCCTACGTTGACTTCAACAAGCACGTTTGTAGCCGTGCCGATTTTCTGCGACTGCTTTGATATTTCGTTTGCGAGTCTGAACGAGTCAACCGACTCAATCATATCGACCTCGCCCACAATCTGTCTGACCTTATTGGTCTGCAGATGTCCTATAAGGTGGCGTTCAACGCCGTCAAGATGAAGGGCGTCTTTTTTGCCGAGGTATTCCTGCACCCTGTTTTCGCCGATAAGGTCTGCACCCAAATCGAGCACAGGGTTAATGTACTGCGGCTCAACAGTTTTTGTAACGCACATAAGACGCACGTCGCTCACCTGTCTGTTTGCCCTTATCGCCGCTTCCTCCACCTGCGATTTTACACGCTTGTAGTTATCGACGGTGGTGCGTACACGCTCGGTATCAAGTATAAACTCTGCCATCGCTTAGCCCCTTTCCCTGAATAATAATTTTATCGTAAAGGCGTATGCCATTTTTATTGTCGGGGTCAAATTTCAGAAGAACGTAGTCATCATCACTGTAAATAACTTCTGCTTCTCTGAATTTTACCTGACTTGAAATAAGTGCATAAACGCCCTTTTTGCCGTTTTCTACGTGAAGTGCCGACGCAGGCACCTGAATACCCTCACGGGATTTAATACGTATCTCTATATTCTCTTTGCGGATTGAGGCAATTTTTGAATTCATTTCGCTCGACCTGAGAATAAGTGCAGTTTCCTTAGCACCCGTATTTGGCTGGGCGCCGCTGACAATCTGCATTGTAAGAACAGTGTCGTCGCTGTCTTTAAGTGCGACTTCAACCCTGTCGCCGTCGCTTAAATCCTTTACCTCGCTTGCGGGAACAACGCACATAAAGTACCACTTGTAACTCGTTACAAGTTTGCCGAGGTAACGCTCATCGCTTTCGCCTTTTTCCTCAAATTTGTTAACGGCTGACTTGATTTCTTTAACTCCCATTGTCTCGGCTTTTGAGTAGTCAACGGTGTTTTCAAATCCGTCAACATACGACGAGAACACGCCCGAGGTATCTGTTGTGATAAAACTGTCGGGCTTTGCAGATGACAGTTTTGCCTCTTTTTTTCTGAGTTCCTGAATAATCGAAACGAGATTGACATTTTCGCCTATAAGCATCTGACGGCGTAATATACTGTCGTTAAGGTCGCTTGCACGTGATGTAACGCTTGAAAGTTCGCCGCTTGATACCGCACGCACATACTCGTCAACATCTGCCGATATTTCGCTGTCGAGCGACTCAACATTCGCAACCTGTCCGACTGTGAGCGATTCAAGTTCTTCGTAGTATTCGAGTTCACGCTGAACCTCGGCATACTGCGAATACTTCTGAGCCTCATCAGATGAAGAAAACGTCATAGCCACATTACCCGTAACGTTTACTTTGTCGCCGTCGCTGATACAAGGCACCGTAATGCCGCTGTTCGATTTTTCTATAGTGTGTTCGTCACGCACAATAATTGCCGTGGCGTCAATCTTTTCATAAACGGTGGAGACGGTTGCAATCTGCGTTTCAAGTTCAACGTGCGATACGCTGTAAAACTGAAAAATTATGTATGCAACTATAAGCAGAACCGCCACAATAATGGCAATATCGTCTTTTTTTAGCTTCTGCACGTTATCCCTCCGTTTTTATAAATTCCTTTGCAATACTTATTGCCTGCGACACAAGTTCGCCCGCCTCAAGTTCGTCGGCATAAAGCCAGCGGATATTTTTGTTCCGTCTGAACCAGGTGAGTTGCCGCTTTGCGTACCGTCTTGTTTCACGTTTGATATTGTCCGCCGCTTCGCCAAGGCTGATATCTCCGTTAAAATACGGCACAAGTTCCTTGTGTCCTATTGCCTGACGGGCTGTTCTGCCTGCAGACCTGTATACTCTTTCCGCCTCACTCAAAAGCCCGTTTTTCATCATTACGTCAACACGCTTGTTGATACGGGCGTAAAGCTTTTCCCTGTCACGGTAACCTATTCCTATATACAAAGCCTCGTAAGGACTTCCGCCCTTTTGTGACTCTTCGTTCTGCTGTGTTTTTGACGTGCCGCCGTAACAAAGTTCAATCGCACGTATTACACGTTTGCGGTTGTTTGGGTGAATATCGGCAGCAGCCTCGCTGTCAAGCCGTACAAGTTCGCTGTATAGTTCTTCATTCGACTTCTCACTGAGTGCGGCACGCAGTTCCTCGTTTACACCCACGTCAGAAAAACGAATACCGTTAACAAGGCTGTCAATAAACTGCCCTGTTCCGCCCGCAACAATCGGCACTTTGCCTCTTGAAACAATATCGGTTATAGCGTCGTTTGCCTTTTCCACAAAGTCAGAAACCGAAAAAGTTTCGTCAGTACTCAGGCACTGAAGAAGGTGGTGAGCAATTCCCTGCTGCTCCTCCTCACTTGCTGCTGCGGTTGCAACGGGCATTCCTTTGTACACCTGCATTGAATCGGCTGATACTATCTCGCCGTCAAGTGCCTTTGCAAGTTCGACCGCAAGAGACGTTTTGCCCGACGCAGTGGCACCTACAACGCATATGATTTTTGTTTTGCCCATCACTAACCCTGCCTGCCGAACTGCTTTTCAATATCGTATCGGCTGACCTTAATCATAACAGGTCTGCCGTGCGGACAGTAGCGAATATCGGGCATTGAGAGTAGTTTTTTTACAAACAGTTCACGTTCGTAAGGCGATGTGTAATCGCCGCCTTTTACGGCTGCACGGCACGAGGTGGAGTGGAATATCCAGTCCATCTGCTCGGGCGTGATGTCTGTTTTGCCGTCAAGGAGTTTACCCGCCGTTTCTACAATCAAATCTTCTATATCCTCGCCGTCGAGCATTGACGGACACTCACGCACAAGCACTGTGCTTCCGCCAAAGTCCTCTACAAGAAAACCGCATTTTCTGTAAAGTTCCGTGTTTTCGGTAACGGCGTTGTACTCCTCTTTGGAGAGCCTTACGGGTACGGGAGTCAGCAGCACCTGCGAATTGATTTCGGTGCTTGCCTTAAGTGCCTCATAATTCATTCGCTCGTGGGCGGCGTGCTTGTCGATGTAGTAAAGCGAGTTCTCAATTTCTACGATTATGTATGTTTTAAACGCCTCGCCTACAACTCTGAAGTCGGGTATATCCACCGTAGGCAAAGCGGGTGTTTCCTCTTTCTCTGCCTGTTGTTCCTGCCCGTGAACAAGCGGTACCTCGGGAGCGTTGAGCGTAATATCGTCAGCGATTTTTTTAACGTCGTCAAGCATTCCCGTGTACGCCTGCACTTCTTCTTTTTGGGGCTTTGGTTCAACCTTTACGGGAGCAGATACAACCTGCCAAAAGTTTTCGCTGCTCTTTTGCTTAAACTCCATCTGATGCGGTTTTTCGTCGTCCCTTAGCATAAAGTCGAGTTTACCGCTGCTGTTCACCACGGTTTTACGCTCGTTAAAATGAACCTCTTTAGGTGTGTCCTGAGTTTCGATAGCGGACTTTACGCCATAGTAAACAAGTTCAAATACGGGGCGTTCGTTTGCAAAACGCACCTCAATTTTCGCAGGGTGTACGTTTACGTCCACAAAAGATGCGTCGCACTCAATATTCAATACGCAACCGGGGAACCTGCCGACCATAATCGAGTTCTTATACGCCTGCTCAAGTGCAGCCATAGCGGTCTGGCACTTGACAAGGCGGTTGTTGATGAAGAAAAACTCCATCGCTCTGCTTTTGCGTGATGCGGATGGTTTTGTAACAACGCCCGTCACGTGCATATTGTTGACAGTATAATCAACATCCACAAGTGATGACGAGAACTCCCTACCAAACACAGAATAAATTGTACTTTTAAGGTCGCCGCCGCCCGAAGTTATGAGCGTCTGCTTGCCGTCACGGATAAAGCGGAACGATATTTCGGGGTGGCTGATTGCCATACGGTCAACAATACCTGCAACCGAGTTGCCCTCTGTTACGTCTTTTTTGAGGAATTTCATTCTTGCAGGGGTGTTGAAAAATATGTCACGCACAACAATTGTTGTACCCTCGGGGCAACCTGCGTCCGACATTTCCACTTCCTCGCCGCCTGCGATAACATATCGTGTGCCGAGTTCGTCGCCCTTAGGTCTGCTGAGAAGTTCCACTTTTGCAACAGCGGCAATTGACGCCATCGCCTCGCCCCTGAAGCCAAGCGTTGAAATACTGTTTAAATCGTCTGAATATTTTATTTTGCTTGTGGCGTGCGGCATAAACACTTTTTTAATCTGGTCACGTGCAATACCGCAGCCGTCGTCCGTTATGCGTATGTATGTTGAGCCGCCGTTTTTGATTTCAACGGTAATGCTCTTTGCACCTGCATCAACGGAGTTCTCAATCATCTCTTTAACTACTGAAGAAGGGCGTTCAACAACCTCGCCCGCAGCGATTAGCTGATACACTTCTTTTGGCAGTACATTTATTTCGGGCAAGTTGTTCACCCCTTTCGCAGTTTATATTTTTGCTTTATAACTCTTCTGCCTTTTTCTTGAGGTCGTACAGAGTCTGCATCGCCTCAATCGGAGTTAGCGTGTTGATATCAACAGCTTTTATAAGTTCAAGCAGGTCGTTTGTGGTGTTTGTTCTGAAGTTGTACTGAATATCTTCGCTCTCTTCAACAACGCCATCCTCTGCTTTGAACTCAATTTCTACCTTGTTTGACTCAAGTTCTTTAAGTATAACCTTTGCACGCTTGATTACGCCCTGCGGAAGACCCGCAAGTTTGGCAACCTCAATACCGAAACTCTGGTCAGCACCGCCGTGAACAATGCGGCGAAGGAAGGTAATGTCGTCGCCACGTTTTTTTACTGCTATTGAGTAGTTGTTTACGCCGTCGAGCAGCCCTTCCATAGCGGTGAGTTCGTGATAGTGCGTTGCAAAAAGTGTTTTTGCACCGAGAGTCTTTTTCTTCACAACGTACTCAAGCACCGCCCTTGCGATACTCATACCGTCGAAGGTAGAGGTACCTCTGCCGATTTCGTCAAGAATAATCAGCGAATCGGCTGTTGCGTTTTTAAGTATTGCCGAAACCTCGTTCATCTCAACCATAAACGTGGACTGCCCTGTTGCGAGGTCGTCCGAGGCGCCGACTCTTGTGAAGATTGCGTCAACAACAGAAATCTGAGCACTCTTGGCAGGCACAAAAGAGCCTATCTGTGCAAGCAGCACAATCAGTGCGGTCTGACGCATATATGTTGATTTACCCGCCATATTCGGTCCTGTGATAATTGCACAGCGGTTTTTGTCGCTGTCAAGCAGTGTGTCGTTAGGCACAAATACAGAGCCGTCAAGCAGAGTTTCCACAACGGGATGTCTGCCTTCTGTAATACGGATAGTCCCGTCAGTTGTGATTTGCGGGCAGCAGTAGTTATGCACTGCAGCCGTTTCGGCAAGCGACGCAAGTGCGTCCAGCGTTGCAATCGCCCTTGCCGTTTTCTGAATACGCTGTGCCTCACCCGCAAGTTGAGTGCGGATTGCCGAAAACACCTCGTACTCCAGCGACACAAGACGTTCTTTGGCACCGAGGACCTTGCCCTCAAGTTCCTTGAGTTCCTGCGTGATATATCGCTCACAGTTTGTGAGAGTCTGTTTTCTTATGTAATCCTCAGGCACCATATCCTTGTAAGAATTGGTGACCTCTATAAAGTAGCCGAACACCTTGTTGTACGAAACACGGAGTTTTGGAATGCCCGTACGTTCTTTTTCCCTCGCTTCAATCTCGGCAAGCAGTGATGTTCCGCCGCCTACTATATCTGCAAGTTCGTCAATTTCCGCATTAAAGCCTGCTTTAATCAGCCCACCCTCCCGAAGTGAGAACGGCGGCTCGTCAACAATCGCAGAATTAATCAATTCTTTTATATCTTCAAGCAGGTCAATCTCGTTTTGAACGCCTGCAAGCATTGATGAACCTGCAGAGGCGAGCATTGACTTAATATTCGGCAGCGGTTCGGCTGCTGAGGCAAGAGCCCTTAGTTCCTTTGCGTTTGCCGTGGCGTACGCAATTCGTGACAAAAGGCGTTCCATATCCTTGATGCCCGAAAGTTCCTGCATCAGACTGTCACGCAAAATGTTGTTGTCAAACAGCTCGCCCACAGCGTTCTGACGCTTTGTAATTTTGGACACGTTTATGAGCGGTCTTTCGAGCCAAGAGCGTAGCATTCGCTTGCCCATCGCCGTTTTGGTGCTGTCGATTACCCACAGGAGCGAGTGACGTTTTTCGCCCGTCATCATAGACTTTGTAAGTTCAAGGTTACGCCTTGCGTTGATGTCAAGAGCCATAAAATCCGACTCTTCGTAATACTCTATTTCGCCCGGTGCTTCAAGTTCGTCGGTCTTCTGAGTCTGACGAAGATACATTATTACCGCACCGAGAGCACACACAGCCGCTTTGCTGTGACCTATGCCGAGCGACGAAATTTCCTCACGCTTCATAGTGTTGAGTATTAGGTCTGTGGCGTTGTCAAAATCAAAGTATATGTTTTCGAGTTTTTCCACTGCAGCGTTAAGCCTCGAGTCAGCAAAACGCAGCACCTCGTCAAAACCCTCTGCCTCGGAATTGATAATGAGTTCCTTGGGAGAATAAGTCGAAAGCTGGTCTACAATCTTGCTCTGAACTCCGTCGCCGTTTACGACTGTGATTTTGAACTCACCCGTTGAAACATCGGCAAAACAGAGTCCCGTTTCGTTAGGCATTCTGCAAACTGAACAAAGGTAGTTGTTAACGCCGTCGTCAAGAAGGCTGTTTTCAAGCACCGTACCGGGGGTAATAACCCTGATAACCTCACGCTTTACAATGCCCTTTGCAGCCTTGGGGTCTTCGACCTGTTCACAGATTGCAACCTTGTAGCCACGTGCCACAAGTTTTGCAATATAGTTATCTGCACTGTGAAACGGCACGCCGCACATAGGAGCACGTTCTTCCTGTCCGCAGTCCCTGCCCGTCAGAACAAGGTCAAGTTCTTTTGCGGCAGTTTTTGCGTCGTCAAAAAACATCTCGTAAAAGTCGCCTAAACGGAAGAATAAAATTACGCCCGGATATTCTTTTTTAATAAGGAAATACTGCTGCATCATTGGAGACAGCTCGCCTTTTTTTGCCATTTTAATATCCTTTCAACCTATTGCCTGAGGCTCGGAGGTTTTAGTGACAGCCTCCGCACGTTGAACAATCGTGTGTGCAGTCCTGAGGTTCGGGCGGTTCGCAGGTTTCGGGGTCCTGTCCGTCGAAGAAAAGACCAATCATACTGCTGATGTACTGTGCCATCTGCTCCATCTCCGATGCTGCAACAGAGTAGTTCATCATATTGCCGCCTTTCATAATCTCGTTATAAAGGTCCTGATACTGAGTCTGGAGTTCGGTAATTCTGTCCTTATCTGCCTCTTCGCCCTTCTGCATTTCCTGCTGGAACTTAAGCGACATAAGCTGAAGTTCCTGCATCTGCTTCTGAAGTTCTTCGTCTGCGTCGTTAGCCTTTGCACAAGCCTGAAGCTTGATAAAACGCTCGTCCTTCTGTATTTCTTTTCCAAGTTCTCTGAGTGCTGATTCTAAACTCATAATTATTCTCCTTTGAGTTAATTTTTTTCGATTTCACCTTTAAGCACAAAGGTGAGCGGCTCAATTACTTTAATGTTCTGGAAGGTGCCGATGAGCCTTTCGCCGCCTTCAAATTCTATAATCAAATTGCCGTCCGTTCTTGCGGCAAGATAATTATCACCGAGTTTGCCTTTGCCTACCACATAGCACTTGAATGTTTTGCCTGCGTGCAGTTTCATATTCTGTGCAGAAATTTTTTCCTGCTCATCAAGTATTTCGGCAAGCCATTTGGCTTTTTCGTCGTGGCTGACAGGGTCGTCCATCTCTGCGGCAGGAGTGCCCACACGCGGCGAGTAGATAAAGGTAAACAGTCCTGTTGCCTTAACTTCTTTTACAAGTGAGAGTGTGTCTTTGAATTCCTCGTACGTTTCGCCCGGAAATCCTACGATAATATCGCTTGTGACCGAAAGTTCGTCACCCATAAGTTCTTTTGCATAATTTATGAGTTCAAGATACTTTTCACGGGTGTAGCCCCTGTTCATAGCCTTAAGCACCCTGTTGTTGCCGCTCTGAAACGGCAGGTGCAGATGTGTTGCAACCTTGTCGCACTGAGCCATGGTTTCAAGCAGTTCTTTTGTGCAGTCCTTTGGGTGACTCGTCATAAAACGTATTCTGAAGTCGCCGTCAAGGGCGTTGAGAATTCTGAGCAGTTCCGAAAAACTAACCTTTGGTTCCAAATCCTTGCCGTAGGAGTTTACGTTCTGCCCGAGAAGCGTAATCTCTTTATACCCTTCGCTTACGAGCTGCTCAAACTCACTTACAATATCGCTGACCTGACGGCTGCGTTCCCTGCCCCTTACGTACGGTACCACACAGTATGTGCAAAAATTGTTGCATCCGTACATTATAGGCAGCCACGCCTTGCTGTCGTTGTCACGCTTTACGGGGATACCCTCGGCGATTACACCGTCGATGTCAGGAAGTTCAAAAACTCTTTTTCTGCGGGTCATTGCAGTGAAAAGAAGCTCGGGAAATATGTGAAGGGCGTGCGTGCCGAACACCAAATCAACAAAAGGAAAGCTCTGCCTTATTTTTTCGGCGATGTGTTTTTGCTGCATCATACAACCGCACAGTGCGATAATCACATCGGGATTTGCAAGTTTGTACTTTTTTAACGCGCCAACATTGCCGAACACTCTGTCCTCTGCGTGTTCACGAACGGCGCAGGTATTAAAAATAACAAGTTTTGCCTTTTGTCTGTCATCGGTAAAAGCGTAGCCCATTTCGTCAAGCATACCCTTTATGTGTTCGCTGTCGGCAACATTTTGCTGACAGCCGTAAGTTACAACGCAGGCAAGCGGCTTGTCCTGATACCTCTGTGAAAGAAGATTCTCAACTTTACTGCTGAACATTTTTTGTCTGCCAAGTTCCTCTTTTGTCACAGTTCTTGTGTTTACAGCCACGCTCTCACCTCCCGTATCAAAACGCATATATGCATACACTTCTACTTGTACTGTGCTATTATACCAAATACAAGATATATATTCAATATATAAAATAATAAATATTTTGTTAATTTATTATATTATTATATATAAAATTCACAATTGAATTTCAGTCACGGATATGTTATTATTTTTAGGTACAATATTTAAGGTGGTTTACATATGCTAAAAAAAAGAGGGGCAGGCGTTTTAATGCACATAAGCTCTATGCCGTCAAAGTACGGCGTGGGCGTATTTGACGAAAACGCACGCCATTTTATAGACCGCATTGCCGATATGGGCTTTACCTACTGGCAGGTGCTTCCGTTCAATCCGACGGACGACGCTAACTCGCCGTACTGTTCGCCGTCTGCTTTTGCGGGAAATTTTCTGTTTATTGACCCCAAAAAGCTATTTGATATGGGGCTTATCGACGAGGAAACATACCGCTTTAACATCTACGACGCAACACCGTACACGGCGGACTATGAGTTTGCGGCAAAAGCAAGACTCCGCACGCTCAAAAAAGCGTTTGACAACGTCGGCGAAGAACTTGCCGAAAAAATCAAACAGTTTGAAATCGAAAACAGTTGGCTTACAGACTATGCAGTATATATGGCTGTAAAAGAGCAGGAAGATTTTAAGCCGTGGTGGGAGTGGAAGAGCGAACACGCACACTACTTCGACTGCATTAAAAACATTTTTGACTACGAAAGCGATGCTGCATTCTGGAAATTTGTACAGTACATCTTTCATCAACAATGGTTTGAACTTAAAAAATACGCCAACAAAAAAGGTGTTGCAATCATTGGCGATATGCCGATTTACGTGGCGATGGACAGCGTTGACGTGTGGTCCAATCTGCCGATGTTCCTGATTGACGAAAAAACTCTTAAAGTAGAAAAAGTCGCAGGAGTTCCACCCGATTATTTCAGCGTTAACGGTCAGCTCTGGGGCAACCCTATTTACGACTGGAACGCAATGAAAAATGACAATTACTCGTGGTGGATTGCCCGCCTTTCGCACGCACTGAGTATTTACGATACTGTGCGAATCGATCATTTCAGAGCATTTGCGTCTTACTGGGCAGTGCCTGCCGACAGCGAAACGGCAAAGGTTGGCGAGTGGCTCGACGGACCGAAGATGGATTTGTTCAACAAAGTATTTGAAGTGTTTGGCAAGGACGCACCGATTATTGCAGAGGACCTCGGTGTGTTCGGCGAAGATGTTGTGAAACTCCTCGCCGACACAGGTTTTCCCGGTATGAAGGTTGCCCAGTTTGCATTTGACGCTAATTCGGACTCGTCGCATCTTCCGCACAACGCAGTGCCGAATTCTGTTAACTACGTAGGCACCCACGACAACAACACTATACTCGGCTGGCTGTGGGAGGCAAACGAGGACGAACGCAGATTTGCACTCGATTACTGTCACTTCGGCGGCGGTAACTGGGGCGAAGGCGGATACTATTCACCGTCCTGCCGCTGCATAATCGAGGCTGTTTGGCAGAGTGCGTCGAACGTTGCGATAATTGCACTTCAGGATATGTGCGGATTTGGTTCTGACGCAAGGATGAACATCCCCGGCGTGCCCGACAAAAACTGGCGTTTTCGCACTACGAGGGAAACAATCGACAGCATTGACACCGACTATTTTAAGCACATCAACGCCCTTTACCGAAGAATGTATCCCGCATTTGACAAAAGAAAAAAATAAAAATCCCGGCACCCCGCATACCTGCAGGGTGCCGTTTTTGTCAGCAGCAGTTATTGTTGTTATTACTGATGCAGGCGTTCTGAATATCATCCTTTTCGGGTGGGAAGAAATCGTCAACAGGAAAGTCGATATTCTGGAATGTTGAGCATGGGTCCTGAGTTGAGCAGTCGCACTCTCTGTCAGGAATGCAGTAGTCGTAAGCAGGGATAAGAAGCTGCACATCACGTACCATCTGAACAATTGAGAACAGACCGAGTGTAACAAGGACCGCTTTGCGTGGATTGGGGCGGAAGTTGATGTCGTCCACCATACCTCTTACGCTCTCGGGGAATGCAGTGAAGAGCGGGCGGCGAC
>SVQF01000021.1 GCA_015065445.1 Oscillospiraceae bacterium
TAAAATTCCCCCTTGATGTATATTCTACATCAAGGGGGTTCTTTTTTCTATTGTCCATTTTTTACGGACTTGTTCAGGGTACCCTGCGGGGCTTTTTTATTTAGACTCAAGACTCAAGACTCAAGACTCAAGACTCAAGTGGCTCACTTCGTGAGCAGAATCAGGTTTTGAGTTTTGAGAATCCGGAGTAAATCATTTATTGCCCGGGCGGAGCGAGTGACCACAATTCATCATTTATCATTCATCATTAATAATTCTCAATTCAATAAGTCCGCCTTTTTTCTGTCTGCCTGAGTTCCACAGTTCGTCAAAGTCCAGCCATTCCCAGCTGCTGTAAGTCACAGCCTTCACCATCAGTACGTCGCCGTACTGTTCGTAGCCGTTAATCAGAAACCAGTGCCACTCGTAATCCCTGAACCTCGGATTTTTGTGGTACAAACAGAGATACGGCACGGGTATTCCGCTGTCAATCTGGCGGATTAACGTAAGCTTTGCAAGGCTTGCATCCTCGCTGCCTTCTATCCCGCCGAGCGTTATTTTGCTGTTTCTGTCGGCGAGGTACTGCCCGAAACCTTCGATGTAAATTGACAGTTTGTCAATGCCCGACATCCTCGGGTGCAGGTACGGCTTCATAACGTTTCCAAACTCTTTGTAGTCTCTTTTTGTTATATTTTGGGCGTCAAATGGATAAAGCGAAGTGCCTTTGTATTTGTCAAGGTAAATACAGCACTCGCACGCAGTTTCGGCAGCACAGCCGCCTATTCGCATCATAAAGTCGCCAAACCATTCCTGATTGCCGCCGTAGGACGTTCCTATGCGGTAGTGGGGGAGTTCTTTTTTCATCATTACACCTTTAACTATATATTTATGCTTATAATATCATAAATAAAAATATTGTCAAATAATTATCATTGTGTTATAATAATAGTGGAAAAAAATATGGAGGTGAGCAGTATGCATAAAAGATTATTATCGCTGATACTTGTGCTTGTATTGGCTTTTGCTGCTGTGCCGCAGTACGGCGTACTCGCTGCCTCTTATCCGTATACCGAAACAGACGACTTTGGCAACGTCACTTATCACCGCCTGTCAAACGGCAAAGATGTTGCCTTTGTAACAGATTATGACGAGATGGTGCGTCAGGTTCGCACCTCGCTCATCAGCCACAGCGAAAATATTGATTACTACTTTGCAACAACCGACAGCACCTACGCTTATACCTATGCAAGTGAGTCGGATATACCCGACGCACGCAAGGTTGCAAATAGCCTTTACGCAAAACTTATGAACGACGTTTTTGAAATCGGCTCACAGACTGCAACTTCGGGTGGCGGAGAATATCTGTATAACTCCATTATCAACATAGGCGGCAGCGGCGAAGACGACGGCGTTATCTATATCGGCGACACGGGAATAAACTTCCTGCTTACCGCAGGCGACACCCCCGTGGGTGATAACGAGAGGTATTACACCTTCCACTTTTCCTGGGAAAACATACAGTACTACACCACTCCCGAGCAGGAGCGTATGACCGATATGTTTGCCTCGTGGTTTAGCAGCAATTATCTCAGTGCCGATATGACCGAGTATCAGAAGGTTAAAACTATCTATGACTTTATTGTACGTAATACGGTTTACGACTGGAACGTTTACCGCCGCAACAGCGAGGAAAGCACAGAGGAAATCACTGCTGAAAGATACAATATCGCCCACTCGGCGTTCGGTGCTATTTACGGCAATATACTCGACTCTGTAAACGACGGCACGGTAATTCGGAATATGGACTCCGTTTTCGCAAGCAAATTAACCGTAACCGGCGAAAAGGTTCCCGTTTTGTACAATCAGGGTATGGCTGTGTGCGAAGGATACTCAAAACTCTTCTACTATCTTTGTATCTACAACGGTATCAGATGCCACATAGTTGACGGTGATTATATCGCCGAAAGCGGACGTGCTTCAGACCCTCACGAGTGGAACTACGTTTATCTTATGGACGAGAGCGGCGACGGATATAAATGGTTTCAGGTTGACTGCACCAAGTCGTCGCAGAACTCTGTCAAAGAGATTGACGTTAACAATTACAACTACTTCCTTTGCGGATACGAAAGCGTCTACTTAGGTTGGAAAAATCATCAGGAGGCGTACGAAAACAAGGGCGTTGGTTACAAGGAGCAGCTTTACGACTGGTACGACGACGCTAACAGAAGTTCAAAACAGGACTATGTGTTTTCTAAAGTCCGTATAAATGAAAGCAATATGTCGCAGGGCTATATTGTCAGAAGAACGACCTTCTATGACGAACACGGCGAAGAACGTAATTCGTATATTTTCTGCGACAAAGACGGTTACAAGCTTGTTGAAGTCAACGAGGAAGGAATAGTTCTTACAGATACCGAGGGATTTGTTTACACGGGCTACACTTCAACATTCAGTGTTGTTTTGCCGTATCTTGTTAACCGCACCAACGTGCTTGATAACGGCACGGTGTCCGAAGGTGAGTACACAATGCCCCAGTATGTCACCGACTCCGCAACGGGCGAAAACTACACCTCGGTAAAGAATACGGGCGACTACTATATCACAATCGAAGGTACGGACGGCACCTCTCTTGTTATTCCGTTTGACATCGTGGCACGCAATATGTCGAAGGAAGCCATAGAACCCGAAGCCGTTGTTTTAGCATACGACCGTGCAAACTACACGGGCAAAGCAATTAAGCCTTCTCTCAGCATTACCGACCCGTACAAAAACACTCTGACAGAAACAAAGGACTATACCGTACACTACTACTATAACGGTACAGAAGTAAGCGAGATTAAGGAAATCGGCGAGTACGAAATCAGAATTGTATATCAGGGCAATTACAGAGGCACGTATTCGCTTGACTTTTCGATGAACGGAATCGACCTCGGCATACTTAATTACAGCGAAAATTCGTTCAGCTATATACCGGAATACTTCAGAAATCAGGAGGGCTATACCGACCCTGCCGCATACTACAAACGAGGGGTGAAAAACGGGCTCAGAGTCGGAACAATCACAATTTATCCGGACGTTGATTTCAGCGTTTCGTCAACAGGCAACCTCGAGTACGGCTCAAAGGGTAAAATAAAACTTACGGGGCTTGCAAACTCAAACGTGGTTGAGGGTACAAGTCTCACAACAGAATACTCTGTTGATAAGAAGTACGACATTTCGTCCTTCGACGGCAAGGTTGCCGACACCAACACCGTAAACAAAGTTTACTACACGGGAAGGGCGGTTACTCCCATCGTGTTCGACTCGCTCGACAAGTATCTTGTTCAGGGCAAGGATTACAAAATTACGGGCTACTCAAACAATGTCGAAGTCGGCTACGCTTATGTTAATATTGAAGGTATCGGCGGCTGCTCGGGCAAGGCTTCTTTGAAGTTTTACATCAATCCGCCGCAGAACCTTGTAAAGCCGACCGCAACGGGCAATCAGTTCAAACTCGCAAAAACAAGTTATGTTTACGACGGCAAGGTTAAAAAGCCCGCAGTGGTGTTTAAAAACTCTGCAGGCAAGACGGTTGACCCGTACTACTACACGGTAAGTTATACCGCAAACAAAAACGTGGGAACCGCAACCGCTGTAATCACGCTGCGTAACGGCTGGTCGGGAACAGTCAAACTGTCATTCACTGTTTTGCCAAAAGGTACCGCAGTGTCAAAACTTACCGCAGCCAAAAAAGCCTTTACTGCAAAGTGGGCAAAGCAGACAGCACAGACAACGGGGTATCAGCTACAGTACAGCACCAACAAAAAGTTTAAGTCTGCAAAGACTGTGGCGATTACCAAAAACACCACCGTTTCAAAGGTGATTAAAAAGCTTTCGTCGAAAAAAATATATTATGTCAGATTGCGTACTTACAAGACCGTCGGCGGCAAAAAGTACTATTCTGCGTGGTCTGCAGCAAAAGCGGTTAAAACAAAATAATTGAACAGTACAATATTTTCGTGTTTATATTATAAAACAAATTATTGCAATAACATTAAAATATTTATTAGGGGATAGTTCATTTAAAGGGGAGTAAATTAAATGGAACATAAAATACTAATACACAAATATTTTGGTTTTATACTTGCGATTATGATATGTTTAGGAATCTTGTCACAAGGAATAAACATTTACGCTGAAAACAGTGTAAAAAGCGTAAAGCGAGCATTTTCTTCATATTCAAAGGAAGAACTAGATGCTATGACCGAAGAAGAGTATTGGGCAGTTTTAGAGGATGCAAACGGTGTAGATTATACGGAAGACGAAATTGGAGATATAAATGTACCGAGAACTTTGCCTGAAAAAAATGTTGCTAACGCAATATTTTTAAGAAGTTATGTCGAGGATAAAATCTCAACTAATCCTGACAAATATGGTTGCATGCAGAATTTTGCGATTTTTAAACAAAACAACGATACGTACATTGTGCGTTCAATGGGTGGTGCAAGCGGGAATGCTAAATTGTTCATTGAGAGACGTTCGTATTACGGAAATAATGCTATGACGTTTGGTGCAACTTCATATGTTAATGGGCAAAACAAGATTGTATACGCTGGTCACGGAGATAGTATTGAAGTTGTTGAACATAGCAACTCAAAATATATTATGTATATATCAGGAACATACGATACGGAGCTAGGTGTAATAAGAGGACCATATTATTTAAAGTGTAGACAGTTGCTGTTTGATAATGCAGGCGATGTATCATTAGGAATTGAAAAAACTCTGAGTTTATTTGAAACTTTTAATGGCAGTTCAGCATGGGGATGTAAACTTGCTGCGTCTGAAAACTATATTTGTATATGCATTTCCTACGGTACAGGAATAAGAAAAGACAGAGAACGGTATATGATATACAGCAAAAATGATTTTATTGATGCGTTATACAATGGTGCGACGTCACAGTTGAATACAAGTATACAGAATTGTCGTTATGCTACGGGTTGGTTTTTAAGTACTGATTCAATAGGATATATTATCCCGTTTTCAAGAACCGTTATTCAGTCGTTGGGACTTGACGAAAAAAAGGACGACAACGGAGAATTACAGGATTTTATTGTATTTGCAGCAATTGATGACAGAGGAACAGGTGGAAGTAGTGGTACTAATGGGCATAAAATACACCTAATAAATCGTGCATATATTGAGCCTAAAACTCCGGGTTCGCAGGAATCAAAGACGGCTCAGAACATGAAAGAGATTAAGTGCTATTATTCAAAGATTACACATATTTCTTATTCGGTTAATGGTAATTATTACGAATATGACTTGAATTCATCAATGACCAATTTAACAATTGATAGACCAGAACTTGAAGGGTTAAAGAAAATAAAAGCACAAGGGAATGGTATTACATATGGATGGTATGTTAGCACCCACAATAGAACAGTTTCCGATTGTTTACCAAATGTAGCAAGTGTCCCATATTTTGATAATATGCCGAACTATTTAGAAAACACAGTACCATGGAACAGCATGATATACAAAGTGCAGATGACTCCGGTACAGGTGTGGAACGGAAATTAGTTTATGGTTAATTATATATCACAACTTTTTAGGAGCCGTCATAATGAAAAAGTCTAAAAAAATATTATGCAAATTGTTTACACTCTGTATTTTGGTAACGACAACTTTGTTCCCAAACAGTGCGTTTGCAGAAGTAAATAAAGAATATGTTGAAAACGCAAATATAAAAATGACCATACAATCTAAAAGCGGTTGGGGTGGAGTTATCGGTACAGGTTGGTGTTATAAGACTTGGACGGGTAACGAAATAAAACCTGTAGTCAAGATATTCGATGGTAATAAAGAACTTGTTGAAGGACAGGACTATAAACTAAAGTACGGCAATAATATTGATATGGGTTATTGCAAAATTTATCTGTCAAATAACGGAGCGTATAAGTATATCAATCTTTGGGCTGAAGCCTTGTGTCAAGATGTATTTCATTGCCCTGCTGATTGCATTGACGGCGATGAGGTGTATTCAAATAATGAATTACTCAGGGGTCCGCTGTTCGTAATTAGACCGCAAGGCACAACACTCAATAAAGCGACGCCGCAAAAGAAAGCCGCTAAGATAACGTGGAAACGACAGGCAAAAAAGATGTCTGTAAAACGCATAACAGGTTATCAAATACAGCTTTCAACAAACAGCAAGTTTAAGAGCGGCACCAACAGAACCATAACCGTTAAGGGCTTCAAAAACACTTCAAAAACAGTAAAAAAGCTCAAGGCAAACAAAAAATATTACGTAAGAATCAGAACGTATTACCAATGTAAAGACGGCTTTAAAGCATATTCCGTATGGAGCAAAGCTAAAGCGGTTAAAACAAAATAATGTGTTAAGTTGCACAAAAACAATTTTTTAATTCTCGCACGCACACCTTATATTCAACAAAATTTAATATTTTTGTTGACTATTGTATGCGGCGGGAATATAATAGCAATGTAGAACAAAGGCGTTCCGTTTATTCGGAACGCCTATTTTTGAAAGGAGAGTACCTTATGAGCAATTACACTAAGGAACAAATACTTAAAGAGGCAAAAGAAAACGGCGTTGAGTTTGTACGCCTCCAGTTCACCGACCTGTTCGGAAAAATGAAAAATGTGGCAATCACAGTATCACAGCTCGAAAAGGCACTTGATAATAAATGTATGTTTGACGGCTCGTCAATCGACGGCTTTGTACGAATCGACGAGAGCGATATGTACCTTCATCCCGACTTCAACACATGGGCTGTGTTCCCGTGGAGAAAGCACCTTAACGCTCAGACAGCACGTCTTATCTGCTCGGTTTACACTGCAGACAACAAAACACCGTTTGAGGGCGACCCACGTAACGTTTTGCAGAAGGTTGTTGACGAAGCTGCCAAAATGGGTTACGGCTTCAACGTAGGACCTGAGTGCGAGTTCTTCCTCTTCAAACTTGACGAGGACGGCAAACCCACCCTCGAAACAGGCGACAAGGCCGGTTACTTCGACCTCAACCCGATTGACCACGGCGAAAACTGTCGCCGTGACATCTGCCTTGCTCTTGAAGAGATGGGCTACACAATTGAGGCGTCGCACCACGAGGTTGCACACGGTCAGCACGAAATCGACTTCCAGTTCGGCGAGGTTATGCTTACCGCAGACAGAGTTATGACCTTTAAGCATGTTGTTAAAACATACGCAACAAAGCACGGACTTCACGCAACGTTTATGCCAAAACCGATTTACGGTATCAACGGTTCGGGTATGCATACCAATATGAGCCTTTACGACCTCAAAACAGGCAAAAACGTGTTTGACGACCCTGACGGCGAATTCGGTCTTTCAAAAGAGGCACACGCATTTATCGCAGGTGTACTTAAGCACGTAAAGGGTATGGCTGTTGTTGCAAACCCCACAGTTAACTCATACAAAAGACTTGTACCGGGCTACGAGGCTCCTTCGTACCTCACATGGTCAACATCTAACCGCAGCGTGCTTGTAAGAATTCCTGCGTCAAGAGGAGCAGGCACACGTGTTGAACTCCGTTCACCCGACCCGACCTGCAACCCGTATCTTGAAATGGCACTCTGCCTTGCAGCAGGACTCGACGGTATCAAAAACAATATGACTCCGCCGCCTGCACACGACAGCAACGTGTTTGATATGTCGCAGGAGGAAATTGCTGCTGCAGGAATTGAGCATCTGCCCGCTTCACTTGAAGAGGCAATTAACGAGGCTGAGGCAGACCCGTTCATCCGTGAAACTCTCGGCGAACACGTTTACACCAATTACATCGCAGGTAAAAAACGTGAGTGGGACGAATACCGCAAGCAAATCAGCCAGTGGGAAGTTGACAGATATATGATTAACCACTAAAAAGCAGATAGTTAGTAAAAAATAACAGCAAGGCAGTGATGCTTTGCTGTTATTCTAATCTTCGGGAATTCTGTTCGGAATAAACACTGTTACGGTTGTTCCGCCGCTTTCACGTGGAGAAATTGTAAGTGTGCCGTTGCACATCATTTTGAGTCGTTCTTTAATGTTTGCAAGAGCAATGTGCGGGTCATTGTTGTCGTTTTTGCCATAACCGGTACCGGTATCTTCAACCGTGATCAGGTTGCCTTCGTCGGTATGGTACGTTTTTATAAATACCCTGAGCGGACCGTCGTATGGATTCATACCGTGTTTTACGGCGTTTTCCACGATGGGCTGAAGCGTGAGCGGCGGCAGACGAAACTGAGAAAACCGTATGTCGTACTCAACAAAAAGCATATCGTCGTACTGTGCCTGTTCAACAGCCAGATAAGCTCGTGTGTGTTCCAGTTCTGCCGAAAAAGTAATCGGTTTTTCGCTGGCAACGGCAGTAAAGTTTTTTCGCAGATAATTAGTAAAATCCAAAGTGACCTGCCGTGCTTTTTGTGGGTCCTGATTGCAAAGACTGTAAATACTCATAAGAGTGTTGTATATAAAATGCGGTCGCATCTGCAGAATCATAACGTTTGCACGTTGATTAGCTATTTCTTTTTGCTGGTGTTCATTTTGTTCAATTTGCTCTGACATAACAATACCGAGCATCGAAACTGCAGATAAAACCGAGCTGATGTCAATCAGTGCGGTAACATCTATGAACGTATGCACAATCAGTGTGGCTGTCAGCGGAAACATTGCAATGAAAAAGCTTAAAAAATATTTTCGTGTGAGCAGATTACGCCACTTGATTAAGTGTACAAGATTAAGTATCATAATTGCATTTAACGAAAGTATCAGGAATATGTACCATTTTCCACGTTGGTATTGGCCGTCGGGGTTTATATAATAGATAACGTCTGAAAACAATGTGCTTGCAAGCAGAATAAAAAATATTGCCCACAAACCCAGCACAGTACGAAACAGATAGTTTTTCTTTACGTCCTTTTTACAGCAGTGCAGCAGGTAAACCGTAAGCATTGGTATTGGCGTTGAAAGAAACAGTGTTTCAAAAAATGCAAAGATTTCTTCAATTTTACCCAAATGGAAGTACGTCACGGAAATTATATCGACAAGGCTGACTAAACTGCACAGCATCAGACCCGTAAAGTAAGCCAAAAAGAATTTTTTGCTCCAGCGGTCCATTGCCGGAATTATAGCAGTGAACCAAAGTCCGAGCAGAGTCAGAAACAGTGCCGTACTGGTTATGGAAAAGACGAATATAGTATACCAAGAATTCATTATGCCGTTCCTCCGGAAACAAACGGATAGCGTAGTTTTGAAAGCTGATTACGTACGCTCTCGGGAGTCAGAGGCTTAACCAAAAATCCGCTTGCCTCTGTGTTCCACGCCTCAAGAGAGTAGTCGGGGTAGGCGGTCAGATAAACAACGTTAGTGCGTGAATTTATTTCAAGCAGCGTGCGGCAAAGGTCAAGACCGCTGGCGGTTCCGAGTTCAATATCTAAAATTGCCAGTGAAACTCTGTGGGATTTTGCAAATTCTATTGCTTCCTGCGGCCAGATAAAGCCCGTAATTGTGGCGTTTGGAATAACCTCTTCCAAAACTGTAATGCCGTCTGAAAGAATAACCTTGCTGTCGTCCACCATAATTATATTAACTGATTCGTCGCTTGCTGCAGCTGCGGAAAGAAGAGTGCCTACGTCTACGTCCAAAACCTTAGAAAGACGGGCAATCATTGCTGCGTCGGGTACTCGGCTGCCGTTTTCCCATCGGTTAATTGTGGAATTATCAACAAACATCTGTTTACCAAGCTGAACCTGAGTAAGTCCTCTTTTTCTTCTGAGTTCACGCAATGTTTCTGCAAATATCGTGTTCATCTAAAATAAATCACCTCTTTTACAATATAATAAACTGACTTGGCGAAAAAAGCAAGCAGCAGTAAAAATTTGGGGGGGTTTGACATTCTGTCAAACCCCCTTGACTTTTTCTTAAAATAAATAGATAATGTAAGTAGATAAGTTTAGTAATTTATTTTTAATATTTCAAGGAGGAATGTTTATGAAACAAAAACAAAATTTTAGCAGAAAGGTGATAAGCGTCCTACTGTCGCTTTTGATGGTACTCTCGTGCTTCTCGGGCATGGGGCTGACGGCGTATGCGGTGGATAATACTGCGGCAGAAGTGCTAAAACCGACAGTAACAGATGGTAAAGTAACAAACGCGAAAGTATTGGAGTACGCCGGTAAGCAGTGGTATGTCATCGCAAGCGGCGGCGAAGGAGTCCAAATAGCAAATGGTGCTGTTACCTCACAAACAGGAGAAACCACGCTTGTATTACTGGCGAAGGAGGACTGGCGCTCTAAATCTTATGGTTTATATTTTTATACTGGTAATGGTTCCAACAGTGCTTACAGTAGTTCTAATCTCAAGACAACAATAGATGGTCTTGTAACAAGTGAAGGGATTGGAAATTATTATACGAGCGAGGATGAGAAATGGAAGAATGGTTTGGTTGCCAAAAGGAAATTGGCAGGAGGAGCCGGTTTTAGTTCTGACTGGGCATCAGTAGACAACATAAACGGCAATACAGTGACGGGCGCAACCCTGTGGCCTCTTTCAGCGAAGGAAGTGAGTCAGATAAACAACCGCACGATTTTGAATGGCAGCTGGTGGCTTCGCTCGCCCGGCAAGTCTGATGGTAATGCGGCGTGCGTGGACAACGGCTCGCTCAACCAGATCTATGTGAAGAACCTTAACTACGGAGTTCGTCCCGCTTTATGCCTCAATCTGACATCTGACATCTTCGCATCTAAAAAATCAGACGGTGTATACGAGTTGACGAAGGAGGCACCACACAATCACAACTTTACCTATTCAGCAGACGGCGCAACACTCACAGCAACCTGCAACGGCGCGGAGGGCTGCGATCTGACGGATAAAAAGACCACGTTGACCATCACAGCACCTACGCTGACCACCTATGGCGGCACGGGCAACGCGACGGCAACCCTGACCGGGCTGGCAGACTTCAACACCGCCACCGGCAAGACGATTGCCGCGACTGACATCAAGTATGTCGGCAGAGACGGTACGACCTATGAGGAAAGCACGACTGCTCCAACAAATGCGGGCAAGTATACCGCAAAGATCACGGTTGAGGCAAAGACAGCTTCCGTGGATTATGAGATCGCAAAGGCTGATCCCACCGCACCGACCGGTCTGACCGCCACCTATGGGCAGACATTGGCAAATGTGACACTTCCTACAGGTTGGACATGGGCTGACAGCACGCAGAGCGTGGGCAACGTTGGTACAAAGACCTTTAAGGCAAACTTTACGCCTGCTGATACAGCTAACTACAATGTAGTTGAGAATGTAGATGTAACAGTTAAGGTTTCAAAGGCAAACCAAACTGCTCCTGAAGCGCCGACGGCGGCCGGCAAAACGATAAACAGCATAACGCTGAATACAATACCAAACGGCGAATATAAGTGCGGCGCAGGTGATTGGCAGACAAGCCCCACCTTTACGGGACTGGATCAGAATAAGGGTTACGCCTTCCGTCAGAGATATGCCGCAGATGCAAACCATAACGCATCCGCAGGCAGTGAGGAAACGATTATCTATACTGCAAACCACACGCACAGCTTTACTTATTCGGCATCCAATGGAACAATCACTGCAACCTGCAACGGTGCAGGCACATGTGATCTTACCGATAACAAGGTTTCGTTTACACTTACTGCTCCAACGAATCTTGTTTATGACGGCACCGATAAGAAAGCAACGCTGGAAGGCGTTGATGCGTTCAATGCAGCAACAGGTTTGAACGTTTCCGCAGACGATATTGTATATAACAATTTGACCAACGTTGTAACAGAAACGAAAAACGCAGGTACTTATCAGGCACTCTATACGCTTCAGACTGATTTCCCGAGACCTTTTGTCGGCATCACCTTCACGGTTGCAAAGGCAAACCCGACCTATGAAGCTCCTAAAGGAATTTATGCAGCTTACGGCGATACGCTTGCTGACGTTGCTCTTCCTGAAGGCTGGGCTTGGGTTAACGATACAACAAGTGTAGGCGACGTTGGAAAGAAAACCTTTAAGGCTAACTTTACGCCTGCAGATACAACTAACTACAATACAGTAGAGAACGTAGACGTTACCGTTAAAGTAAATCCTGCAGACATTACCCCGACTGTTTCACTTGACGGCTGGACTTACGGTCAGACTGCTAAAACACCTTCCGTATCCGGCAACAGCGGTAACGGCGAAGTAACCTATACTTATGCAACAAAGGGCAGCGATAATTTCAGTGCAACTGTTCCGACTAACGCAGGTAATTACACCGTTAAGGCTACAATCGCTGCAACGACGAACTACAACGGTGCAACCGCAACGGCTGACTTCACCATCGCAAAGGCAACTCCGGCAATACCGGTTCCTATGGGTCTTAAAGCAACCTACGGCGATACTCTTGCTGACGTGACTCTCCCTGATGGCTGGGCTTGGGTTGACAGCACGCAGAGTGTCGGCGACGCAGGAAAGAAAACCTTTAAGGCAAACTATACGCCTGCTGACACGGATAACTATAATGTCGTAGAAAACTATGACGTTACGGTTAAGGTTGCTCCTGCAGACATTACCCCGAGCGTTTCAATCGAAGGCTGGAATTACGGTCAGGAGCCGAACGCACCTTCTGTTTCCGGCAACAGCGGTAACGGCGAAGTAACTTATACTTACGCAACGAAGGGCAGCGATAATTTCAGCGAAACTGTTCCGACGAATGCAGGTGAGTACACCGTTAAGGCTACTGTTGCAGAAACAACTAACTACAACGGCGGCGCTGCAACGGCAGACTTCACTATCGGTAAAGCAGCCACAGTACCTGCAACAGTAAAAGCAAACAATCTGACCTTTGTGTATGACAGCAAGAAGAAAGCACTTGTAACAGTTACCGGTGAAGCAGTAGGTGGCGAAATGCAGTACGCACTCGGCACTGCAACCGAGCCGACATCTGAGTATACTTCGGCTGTACCAACAGCAAAGACCACAGGCACGTACTATGTATGGTACAAAGTTGCCGGCGACGAAAACCACAACGATTCTGCTGAACAGTGCATTAAAGTAACCTTTGGCGAGACAGGTAAGAAGAACGCTCAGAGAGCAATGAACAACGGACTTAACTTCACGCAGAAGGGTAATAAGATAACTGTTAAGTGGTCAAAGTCAGCAGCTGCAGACGGCTACGACGTATACGTACAGTACTGCGGCAAAGACTTTACAAAGATTACAAAGACAATCAAAAATAACGCAACCACATCAGCCGAGATTACCAAGCTTAACGGCAAGGCAATTGACCGGACAAAGAACTTCAAGGCATACGTAGTTGCATACAAGATGATTGACGGCAAGAAGGTAGTACTTGCAAAGAGTGTAATCGGCAGAATTGCAGGCGACAAGAACAGAAGATACACAAGCGTTAAGACAATCAAAGCTGCAAAGAGCGAGTACGCAGTAAAGGTTGGTAAGACCGTAAAGGCAAACGCAACAGTAACTCTTGTTGACAAGAACAAAGAACATCTCAAGACCGAGTACGCTGCAAAGCTTCGCTTCAAGACATCTGACAGCAGCATTGCAACAGTGGACGAAAACGGTAACATCAAGGGTATCAAGAAGGGTACCTGCACCGTATACATCTACGCAATCAGCGGCAAAGTTACCAAGGTTAAAGTTACTGTGAAGTAATTATAATAAATGATACACCGGGGGTAACCCCGGTGTGTTTATTTCCAACAGGTTCGTGTCACTAAAATTTGGCAATTACGGTTGATTACTATACAATTATATGTTACCATATAAAAAAGGAGGAGTTTTATGCTAAAAGTAACTTTTTTCGGCACAACAACGTTGCTGTTTGACGACGGAAAAGACCAGATATTTTTTGATGCTCATTTTACCCGTCCGTCAATAAAACAGTACTTAAGAGGCGAGCTTGTTCGCACAAATACCGAACTTTGCGACCAAATAATCAAACGGCACAAAATTGACAGACTAAGGGCGATTTTTATTTCTCACACTCACCACGACCACGTAATGGACGCACCGTATATTGCAAACAGATGCGGTGCCAGAATCTATGGCAGCGAGTCGGCAAAAAACGTTGCAATTGGCGGCAAAGTTAAGAAAAGCAGAATAGAGGTGTTTGAGGAAGGTGACTGTTTTACCCTCGGCGACTACAAAATTAAGGTAATCAAAGCCCTCCACTCAAAGCCTACAATAATTAACGACAACATCGGTCAGCCAATTACGGAGCCGCTTGTTCAGCCTACTGCTCTGTGGAATTATTTTGAAGGCGGCTCATACGACTTTTATATCGAACACGGCAACAAAAAAATAATGCTCCACCCGAGCTTTAACTACATCGAGGGCAAACTCGACGGATTTGAGGCTGATGTTTTGTTCCTCGGCGTTGCCGGCCTTGCAAAAGCGAGCGTAGACGAGGAAAAAACGTTTTTTGCAGAAACTGCCGAAAAAACAAATGCACATCTTATAATTCCCGTACACTGGGACAACTTCTTCTCACCTTTAAATCATACGATTGAGGAGATGCCCGAATACGTTGACAAGTCAAACGATGTGTTCTTCAAAACGGCAAGGTACTGCTCTGAGCACGACGTGAATTTCCTTATTCAGTACCCTTGCACGAGTATTGATATTTAATGGATAATTAAAATGAAAAAGGAATTATCATACCACAACCCCATAGGAACAGACGTTGTCAGGAATATCCGTGACCCGTTTATATTGCTTGATGGCGATACCTATTACCTCACCGGAACAATCCCGCCGTACTGGAACGGTAAAAGCGAAGGTGTAAAACTCTGGAAAAGCAGCGACCTGCTCCACTGGGAAGAAGTCGGGTTTATCCTGCACCGCAGCGTTGCAAACGCTGATTCGTGGTACCGTGATTACTGGTGGGCACCCGAAATCCACAAGAAAAACGGCAGGTTTTACCTTACCGTGAATTGCAGAAACGATGAACTCGGCGTCGGTCAGAATCCGCTGCTTGCTGTCAGCGACCGTATCGACGGCGATTATACCTTAATAAACGCCGATAACCCACTGTTCACAAAACAAAAATGCGATTGCGGCAAGGTGATAATACCCGACGGCAACGACGCAAATCTGTTCACCGACAGCGACGGAAAAACATATATTACCGTTTGCAGTTTTGACGGTATTTTTCTGTACGAAATCGACCTTGATACCGCAACTCTTATCGGCAAACCTACTCTTGTTGTTGCACCGTCAGAGGACGGCTGGGATACTAAAAATGAGGGCCAGTTTATTATCTGCCACGGCGGAAAATACTACTGCTTTTACAGTTCTTTTACCCGCTCGTACGAAGTTGGCGTAGCCGTTGCAAGCAGTATTCACGGACCTTGGGTGAAGGACGCACGCAATCCGATTATCACACCAATCGGTGTTGACGGGCTACAACACAGCGGACACAACAGTGTGTTCAGCGACAAAAAAGGGCAGCTCTGGACAGCGTACCATATTACTATGGACGCCGACCCCGATACGCAGCTTCTGGCAATTGACCGCATTGATTTTGACAAAAACGGCAACGTCATCACCGACGCCCCTACACTCTGAGCAAAGCAGCCGCCGATTTTTCGGCGGCTGCTTGATTTATTTATGCAATTTATCAGCGTTGCTTTTTTTCAATAATGTTATAACTTAAATGGATAAGGTCCTTGAGTTCACCGTCGTTTACGCTGCCGTCAAGCAGAACGGTTAGCCAGCTTTTTTTACTCATATGATAAGCAGGGAGATATCCTTTGTTGTTTATAAGCGAACCGATAAGAATACTGTCGCATTTGAGGTCGATAATATCAATCTTACCTTCACCGTCCAAACCGAGTTTGCTCTTTTCGATATCCATAATAATTGCAAACCATTTTTTGTTCTTCTTGTTGCGAAAAACAACGTAGTCGGGAAAGTTTATCCAAAGCCTTTCGCCCTCTGTTCCAAATTCGTTTTGAATATAATCAATAACTTTCTGTCTGAGCATAGTATTCTCCGTGACTTCTGATTTATCTGACTCAATTGCAACTCGTATTATTCGTCACCCGAACGTTTTTCAACAATGTAGCTATGCACCTTGTCGGCGAGCTCGCCGACAAGTTTGTACTTTTTGCTGAACACTAAAAGCGACAACAGAATAAGCATTGGCGGCACGCCAAAACAGATAATTCCGATTGCTGTTTTGGTTGTGCTGTTTATTTTTTTTGCGGCAGACGTAATCTGCTCGTTGTAATTAACAAGTGCGAGTCCGCCAAACAGAATTACGGTCTGAATGGTGTATGCCATCTTCTGCAAAAATCCCTTCATCGAGAAGGTAATGCTTTCGTTACGCTCGCCGTTTTTGTATTCGCCGTAGTCCACGATGTCGGCAAGGAACACCGTCTGCGACACGAACATCGACGCAATGCCCGTTGACGCTATAATGTACGAAATATCGAGCATAATCGTTATTTTAAGTACCGGACCGAACAAAAACATCAGCAGGTAGCCGAATATTGTTGCGACAAGCGAAATCTGGTAAATCCGCTTTTTGCTCAGCCACTTTGAAAGTATGGGTATTACAAGCAGACCGAGTACCGAACCGACCGCACCGATTGTCTGGAACAGCGACTGTGCCTTAGGTTGATTGAGTACGTCACTGAAATAGTACACTGCGGTACCCGAGGTGAGATACCATCCGGCGTTTGACAGCATTGCAAACACCATAAACACAACAAGCTGGTCGTTGTGTGCGATGACCTGAAAAATCTTTTTAAACGAAAACTTTGCGTTCTTGCTGTAAACAACGTTTTTCTCTTTTGTGGAAAGCATGCATATCAGCGAAAAGCAGATAAGGGCAATCGCACAAATACCTGCCCAGCGTGAAAAACCGCTTGCGGAGTAGCCTTTTTCCGTTTTAATACCCGAGGACAGCATTGGCAGAAAAATCGGTGTGAGCACCGTGATTATGCCCTGACCGAGTCCGCTGAAAGTACGTGCAACGGTTGACACCATATTTCTGTCGTCGGGGTCGGATGTGAACGACGGCACCATACTCCAATACGGAATGTCCGCCATTGTGTTTGTCATACCCCACAGTATGTACATAACGCCGATGTAAATATAAAGCGGCATACCCTCCATACCAAAACTTGTGAACAGCAAAAACAGCACAACTGCGTTTGCTGCAGCACCAATTAAAATCCACGGACGGTATTTTCCGAACTTCGTCTTTGTGTTGTCTACAATCGTACCCATAAGCGGGTCGTTGATTCCGTCCCATATTCTTGCAATAGGCGTGAGCAGAAGCAAAAACGCCTCTTTAAGTCCGAGTACGGAGGACAGGTAGTAACTCAGAAACGAGTAAAACATTCCGTAACTGAGGTCAAGTCCTACAGCTCCTACGCCGTAGCCGATTTTTTCTCTCCAGGTGGTTTTTTGTTCCATATTCTCCTCCTGCATAATAATTTATAACATTATATCATATAACGGCGGTTAATTAAATCCATCAAAAATTACAAAAGTGTTACAGTTTGTTGCAACACAAATTATTTCTTGACAATGGGGAAAACGCCTATTATAATATAAACAAGTGGTGAGAAATCCCATAAAAGTCAATGCAAATCCCAAATTTATCCTGAGATAATTGTTGGGTTTTGCGTTTTATCCCATTTTTTTAGGAAGGAGGAGTGCATATGAAGTACAGCCTTATGGGCAACCGTACCAACAAAATTGACGCCAAGGGCAGAATATCCATCCCTGCAAATATGCGTGGTGAACTCGGCACGGAGTTTGTTGCGTCACGTGGAACGGGCAAATGCCTTGCACTCTATCCGCTTGATGAGTGGGACGAGTTTATGGAGAGTATAGAAAAAGTCAACCACAAAAAAAGAAAACAGTTAAAACTCTTCTTCCTCTCAAGTGCCGAACGTATGAGCCTTGACGGACAGGGAAGACTTCTGCTTAATGAAGAACTTCGAAAGAGCGTTGATCTCCTCGGCGAGAGCGAGGCTGTTGTTTTCGGTAACGGCACCAAGGTCGAAATCTGGAACTGCAGACAGTTCGCACAAGAGGTTGGCGGCATCAGCGTGGAAGAGGTTGAGGACATCCTCGACGAGTTTGATATTTAAAATGGAATTTATACACAAGAGCGTGCTGTTTGACGAGGCGATAGCGTCGCTCAATATAGATGAAAACAAAATTATTGTTGACGGTACCGCAGGCGGCGGCGGACATTCAAAAGAGATTGCAAAGCACGCAAAAAGGCTTATTGCAATTGACCGTGACCCCGACGCAATAGAGGTGCTGCACCAACGCCTCGGCGACTTTGACAACGTTACTGTTGTGCGTGGCAACTTCGAGGACGTGGGAAAAATCGTAAAAGACGCAGGGTTTGAAAGCGTTGACGGAATACTCGTTGACCTTGGCGTAAGTTCGTTCCAGCTCGATAACGCCGACAGAGGATTTTCGTACCACAAGGACGCACCGCTCGATATGCGTATGGAAAAGTCGGGGCTCAGTGCAAAAGACGTAGTCAACACATACAGCGAGCAGGAACTCAGCAATATTCTTTTCAGATACGGCGAAGAGAAGTTTGCTCACCGTATTGCAAAAAACATTGTTGCTGTCCGCAAAGAACACGAAATCTTAACCACAGGGCAACTCGTGGACATAATAAAGCAGTCTTATCCGCAGCGTGCGATGCGTGATTCACACCCTGCACGCAAAACATTTCAGGCAATACGCATAGAAGTCAATGCCGAACTTGAGGCACTCTCAAATCTGCTTGACAACGCACTGAACATACTTAGCAGCGGCGGAAGGCTGAGCATTATTACCTTCCACTCGCTTGAGGACAGAATGGTAAAGGAACGCTTTAAACAGTGGACAAACCCCTGCACCTGCCCCAAGGAGTTCCCCGTGTGCGTATGCGGTAAAAAGCCGCTCGGCAAAATGCCGTTCAAGTCCAAAGCACCAAGCGATGCGGAACTTGAGGAAAACCCACGTGCAAGGTCGTCAAGGCTCAGGTGCTTTGAAAAATATTGATAGAGTTCACTGTGTGAGCAGATTCAAGACCAAAGACTCAAGCAGGGACAGGCTTTGCCCGTACCAAATTCATAATTAAGTAACAGGAGGTGAAAACAGTGACGAATACCAACGATTTCAGAAGATACTCTTATCAAAGCGACACAGCGTATCTTATTGACTCGTTTGACTTTTCAAGAGGCTCTCAGGCACCCAAGCTCAGACCTCAGGAAAAGCCTGCGGAAAAACTCAGAGTTCGTGAAAACGAGCGTCTTAAGAGTCGCAGCGAACTCAAAAAAGAACAGAAGTCTGCCTTCAGGCACGCAGTCAGAGTTGTCGGCGTTGCTGTTTTAAGCCTTGCAATGATATGCCTCGTTTTGCATTCTCTTGCACTTAAAAACGAACTTACTAAGGAAATATCTGCCAAGCAGACCGAGATTGCAAACGCCCAGAGCGAATTTATCTCGCTGCAAAGCGAACTCAACTCGCTTGTTTCTATGAGTATGATTGATAAGTACGCTGTGGAAGAACTCGGTATGACCAAGATGAAGTCAAACCAGATTCAGTACGTAAACGTTGCGGAGTACAAGGTGCAGCACAAAAAGGCTGTCCAGAAGAAAAAAGCGGCAGAAAATAAAAAGACGCAGCAAAAAACTGCTGAGTCAAAAGGTAATAATTAAACGTTATAAGCATATAATTTATGAGAGTTCTCTGAACTCTCTAAAATGCTTTAAATAGGGTATAATAACAAACAGAAAGCAGGTGACTGATATGGCTGATTTTAAAAAAGGTATGCTGAAAAGGATGCTTATTTTAGCCGTTGCAGTTACCTTTTTATTTTGTGCAGACGGAGTGAGAGTTCTGTACCTTCAGATAGTTCAGCACGACGACCTCGCAGCAAAGGCAGAGTCGCAACAACTGTCGGACACCGAGGTGTCGGCTATGCGTGGCACCATCTACGACAGCGAAGGCAACATCCTTGCACAGTCGGCTACGGTGTGGAACATCTTTATTGACCCGTCTAACATCACGAGCGACGAAAAGCGTGACCTCGTTGTGAACGGACTTGCCGACTTTCTCAAACTCGACGACAAAGAAAAGCAGGAACTTCTTGAAAAGTCAAAAAAAGACACCAAGTACGTTGTGGTCGCAAACAAGATTGAAAACGACATCAAAGAAAAGATTTCTGCTTATTCGGCAGAACATAAGCTCGGCAATATAATCGGTACCGAGCAGACAACCAAGCGTTACTATCCGTACGACAATTTTGCTTCGTCGGTTATAGGATTTACGGGCGGCGACAATCAGGGACTGTCCGGAATAGAAGCTTACTATGACGACGAACTAACAGGCACAAACGGAAGAATCATCACCGTAAAGGACGCAAAGTCCAACAAGCTCCCCACGGATTACGAAACTTCGGTTGACGCAATCGACGGCAATTCGCTTGTGCTTACGCTCAACCAGAACATACAGTACTACCTCGAAAAAGGTCTTCGCACCACGATGGAGGAGTATCAGTGCAAGGGTGCGTACGGCATTGTTATGGACTGCAACACCGGAGCGATACTCGCAATGAGTTCCATGCCTGACTACGACTGCAACGAGCCGTACAAAATAACTTACAGCAAAACCAAAAAAGAACTCAAAAAGATTACGGACAAAGACGAAAAGGCTCAGAAACAAAGCGAGGCTATACAGAATCAGTGGCGTAACTTTACCGTCAGCGATACATACGTACCCGGCTCTGTTTTCAAAACCTTTATGTCGTGTGCCGCACTTGAGGAAAACGTTGTAACGCTTGACACTTCGTATACCTGCACGGGCTCAATTCAGGTGGGCGACTACCGTATGAAGTGCCACTACCACGCAGGTCACGGCACGCAGAATCTGACTCAGGGACTCGAAAATTCGTGCAACCCGTTCTTCATTACAATCGGTCAGCGACTCGGCGTACACAACTACTTCAAGTACTTCGACGCATTCGGGTTTACACAGAAAACGGGCATAGACCTGCCGGGCGAGGCTATGTCGCAGTACTACAAAGAGAACCAGTACGGACTTGTAGAACTTTCCTCGGCGTCATTCGGTCAGACAAACTCGCTCACGCCCATTCAGGTGTGCAGCGGCATCTGTGCAATCGCAAACGGCGGCACGCTTCTTAAACCGTATATAGTTGCAGAAGTGAAGGACGCAAACGGCAACACCGTTAGAAAAACCAAAAAGACTGCGGTAAGGCGTGTTATCAGCGAAGACACGAGCGAAAAAGTCCGCACTATGATGAAGGCGGTTGTTGACGAAGGTACGGGTAAAAACGGCTATGTTGCAGGCTACCGTGTGGGCGGTAAGACAGGTACTTCAACAAAACTCGGTGAGTCGGGTGCAGGCGAAAAAGATAAGTACATCGTGTCTTTTGCAGCGATTGCTCCGTCGGACCACCCCGAAATCGCAGCGTTAATCCTTGTAGACGAGCCGAACGTAGACCTCGGCGGCGGTGCTCTTTGTGCACCGATTGCCGCACAGGTAACAGAGCAGGCAATGCAGGTTCTCGGAATAGAGCCCAAGTATGACGATGACGAGGCAAAGAATCTTTCAATCTCGACTCCCGCACTCATCGGTATGTCGGTTGACAGTGCAAAGACAACGCTTTCGGATAAAAACCTCAAGTACAAAATTGTAGGCGATGGCAAGGAAGTTATTTCGCAGTCGCCGAGTGCAGGCTCCGCAATCCCGTCGGGAGGCATAACCGTGCTTTACACCGAAAAAACCGATAAGAAAAAGGTTACAGTTCCCGACTTTGCCGGTCTCACTATCAGCGAGGCAAACGCTACGGCAGCCGAAAAAGATTTGAACATAGAAATAAGCGGTAACAACCTTTCGGCCTCCAGCGTTGTGGCGTATTCGCAGTCAACGGAAAAGGGAACAAAGGTGGATATAGGTTCAGTAATTACGGTATCGTTCAAAAATACAACTTCAGTTTTAGACTGATGCGAGGCAAAACTATGAAATTATCACAGCTTTTAAAGAATGTTGAAGTTAAAAATGAGTACAAAGACGTTGACGCCGTTCAGGTTACGTCCGACTCAAGACTTGTCAAAGAGGGCTATCTCTTTGTATGCATAAAGGGTGCAGTGTTCGACGGTCATTCGGTTGCTCAGAAGATGCTCGAAATCGGAGCAGTCGCAGTAGTCACAGACCACGACTTAGGTCTTGACAGTCAGGTGATTGTTGAAAACACTCGTGACGCATACTCGCAAATCTGCTCAAACTTCTTCGGTAACCCTGCCGAAAAACTCAGACTAATCGGTCTTACAGGTACAAACGGCAAGACTACAACGACTTTTCTGATTAAGCAGATACTCGAAAACGTCGGCAAAAAAGTAGGACTTATCGGCACAGTACAGAATATGGTCGGCGACGAGGTTTATCCTGCTCACTACACAACTCCCGACCCGCACGAACTTCAGTCGCTTTTCAGAAAAATGGTGGACGCAAACTGCGAATACTGTGTTATGGAGGTGTCGTCGCAGGCACTCGCACAGGGCAGGGTGAGCGGCATACATTTTATGCTTGCGGCGTTTACAAATCTTACTCAGGACCATCTTGACTACCACAAAACCTGGGAAAACTACTTCGCTGCAAAGCGTATGCTTTTTGAAAACTGCGATATCGCACTCACAAATGTTGACGACGAAAACGGACTTAAAATTGTCGAAGGTCTGCCGTGCAAGGTTAAGACTTACGGTGTTAAAAATATCGACAGTGACTTCACCGCCCGCAACGTTATGTTTGCGTCGGACGGCGTGAAGTATGAACTCGTGTGCGACAGAATCGGCACGGTTAAATGTCCTATTCCCGGCAGGTTCAGTGTGTACAACTCACTTTGTGCCGCCTCGGTTGCACTCACTCTCGGCTTCAGCCTTGAGGAAGTAATCGGAGCAATCGCAAAGTCGAACGGAGTTAAAGGCAGAATCGAAGTTGTGCCTACAGGCACTGACTACACTGTGATTATCGACTACGCTCACTCGCCCGACGGACTTGAAAATATTATTTCTTCCCTCAGAGAAATTGCAAAGGGAAGGGTGGTAACTCTCTTTGGATGCGGCGGCGACCGTGACAGAACCAAGCGTCCCAAGATGGGCAAAATCGCAGCAGAACTATCGGACTTTTGCGTAGTTACGTCGGATAACCCTCGCAGCGAGGATGCGTCGGCAATAATCGACGATATACTCGAGGGTATGAAGGACACCAAAACGCCCTACAAAGTTGTGGTTAACCGCAAGGATGCAATCAGATGGGCAATGGAAAACGCTCAGACCGATGATATAATCCTGCTTGCGGGCAAGGGTCACGAAACTTATCAGATACTGCCCACCGGCACAATCCACTTTGATGAAAGAGAAGTGGTCAGGGATATTCTTACGGATTGCCCGAGCGAAGCGAGCAACTGACCATCCCTCCACCGCAAGCGGTCCCCCTCCCTTTAGCGAGGGAGGCAAATAATTTAAAATATTAATAATATAAAACACAGGAGAATAAAATGGGAAGTTCAGTAGCAATAATAATCAGTGCAGTAGTAGGCTTTGGCGTTACGGGAGCACTCGGATTCATAATTATCCCCTGGCTTAGAAAACTAAAGTTCGGTCAGACCATACTCGACATCGGTCCGTCCTGGCACAAATCAAAGCAGGGCACACCGAATATGGGTGGACTTATGTTCATTATCGGTATAGTTGCAGCAGTGGCAGTAGGAATACTCTGCTTTACTCTTTCAGGCGGTAATATAGAAAGCGAATCGCTCAGCCCGATACTTGCAGGCAGCGACAAGGTGCTTATATTTGCGGCACTCGGTCTTGCACTCGGTTGCGGAGTTGTTGGCTTTTCAGACGACTTTATCAAGATTAAACTTAAACGTAACGAAGGGCTTTCGGCTAAGCAAAAGACTCTCGGTCAGTTAGTCGTAACCCTCGGCTTTACCGCAACGCTGTGGATTTCGCACAACACAACGTGGCTTCTGCCGTTTATCGGCAAAGTGAATTTTGAAAAGAATATCCTTACGGGTGTTATTTTCTGGATGCTCACAATATTTATTGTGTACGGCACCGTAAATTCTGTTAACCTCACCGACGGTATCGATGGGCTTTGCTCAAGCGTTACCGCAACAGTTGCAGTTACCTTTATTATTGCGTCGGGTATGCTGAAGTTTGCAGGACTCGGCATCCTTGCAGGAGCTTTGCTCGGCGGTGTTTGCGGATTTTTATGCTGGAACTGGAACCCCGCAAAAACCTTTATGGGCGACACGGGTTCGCTCTTCCTCGGCGGTATCGTCGCAGGACTCGGCTACGCAATCAAATGCCCGCTCCTTCTCCTTCCAATCGGAATTATTTATGTATGCGAAACTATGAGCGACATAATTCAGATAGGCTATTTCAAAATGACTCACGGCAAGCGTATTTTCAAAATGGCACCTATTCATCACCACTTTGAAATGTGCGGCTGGAAAGAGAAGAAAATCTGCGTAGTGTTCTCGCTTGTAAACATAGTGGGATGCACACTCGCACTCGCATTAATGTACTTTGGAAACAAATAGGTGCTCACTGGTGAGCCCAAATTCAAGACTCAAGACTCAAGACTCAAGGCTCAAGACTAAAGTAAGAAAGAGGGTGAAACTATGTCAGACTATCTTGAACCGCCTAAAAAATACCGTTCAACAGGCGGCGAAAAAGAACAAAAGGTAGTTAAACACACAGGCAAAAAACTGAATAAGCTTGATATATTCACTCTCGGTGGAATGGATATTCCGTTTTTCGCAATCACGATTGCACTGCTGACGGTTGGACTCGTTATGCTGTTTTCGGCGTCGTATCCCTACGCACTTCAGAACGAGGGCAACTCGTATTACTACTTCAGCAGACAACTTATATTTGCAATCGCAGGCGTAGTTGTAATGCTCGCCGTTTCAAAGATGAATTACAGGCTGCTGAAAGTAATAGTCAAACCGCTTCTTGCATTTACAATACTACTTCTTC
>SVQF01000022.1:0-19361 GCA_015065445.1 Oscillospiraceae bacterium
TCGGTCTCGGTGCGGAAATCGGTATAAGCACGCAAAAACTTCATGCCCGTGGACCTATGGGAATTGAAGGTCTGACTTCTACTAAATATTTAATCTTCGGAAACGGACAGGTAAGATAATGAAACACGATTATTTTGAAAACGACGGTGCGGACGCAAAACGTTCAAAACGCACTAAAAAGAAAAAGGAACGTAAGGCACTCAAAGGCTTTATAATCTTTGTTTCGGCACTTGTTGTTGCAGCAGTGGTGTTTGTGGTAACGGTCAAGGTGCTTGCACCGGATTTTGACTTTATGTCGCTTGTGCCTCAGTCGGTTCAGTCTGTGTTTGAAAAGCAGACAAACAGCAGCACGCAGGCAAACACAGTGTCTGCTACTGATGGCACAACGGAACTCACTACCGAGGAAAAGCCAACAGAAAAAATGATTGACTATATAGAGTTCAAAGAATTCAAGATGGAAACATCAAAACAGGGCAACTCAATGGGCAACCTTCTAAACGGCGGCAAGGTGGCAACGGATTATTCTTATATCTACCATATTGCCGACAGCGGACTTTACCGCCTCGCACCCGAGACAGAGGACTATACAAGACTTTACAAGACTTCGCATTCGCTGTCATCACTCAATCTTCGTGGCGATTACATCTATTTTGTTGACGACGACACAAATGAGCTTTACAAAATGAAGAAGGGCAGTTCGTCACCCAAGAGCGTAGCACAAAATGTAAAGTTTGCTTACGTTTATGACAGCAACATTTACTACGTAACCGTTACAAACGATTTGTGCATAATGGACGCCAAGGTGCTCAAACCTTCAACTGTTTACTCCGCTGCGGACGACGAGCTCAGGCTCGTCGGAGTTTCGCTTAACAGAGTTTACTTTGCGGTTAATTACGGCACTTCGGTTGATTATTACACTATGGCAAACGAAGGCGACGAACTTCCGTCGCCGTTCAGAGCAAGCGAAACAACCGACAGCAAGCTCGTTATGGAAAACGGCTTTATGTATTTTTACGCCGCTAACTCAAACGGCAAGTACGATGTTTGCAGAAAGAAGTTCGGCAGCAGCGAAACCGTAACGCTTGCAAATGACGCAGACGGTTCAAACTTCATTTCGGTATCAAACAACAGACTCTATTATTCCGAACTTGCAGGCAGCAGTTTCAGAATGACAGAGATTAATATGAACTCAAAGAAAAGCCGCTATCTTATTGCGGTAGGCGGCGTCAACGCAAATCATACGCTTTCAATTTTTGACGGCGGCGACTATGATTTTATTATCGGTAACACAGGCAGCAAGGAAGTTTACAACGCAGGCTGTATTTACACCGGTTCAACAAACTATATGAAATTCAGTTCCTCAGGTTGGGAGTACTGATTTTATTAAAACATTTTCGGGGCAATTATGGATAAATACAAAAAACTGGCGACAAATACTATAATATTTGCAATAGGCACATTTTCATCAAAGGTCTTGTCCTTTTTGCTGATGCCTTTTGTTACCCGTATGCTCGAACACGGACAGTACGGCGACGCAGACCTTATTCAGCAGACAGCGAATGTGCTTATTCCGATTGTGTTTTTGCAGATTAACAGTGCGGCACTTCGTTTTGCACTCGATAAGGACGGCGATAAGTCCGAGGTGTTCACAGTCGGCCTTCGCACAACATTTATCGGATTTGCAGTGTTCCTTCTGTTCTGGTATCCAATCAGCCTTGTGCAGATTAAGGATTTTAAACTCGGCGACTATGTTGTATTAATATATGTTTTTGTTCTTGTATCGGGACTCAGACAGCTTTGCCAGCAATTTGTAAGAGGTTGCGGCAAGGTCAAAATATTTGCGGTGGACGGCATTATTGCAACGGCAACAACACTTGCGTTCAACCTGTTGTTTCTCGGAGTATTCAAGTGGGGAGTTTACGGTTACATCATCGCAATTATCGCGTCGGATGCATGCTCGGTAATATTCCTGTTTGTCACCTGCAAACTGTGGAAAAATATTAAATTCAAGGGCGTACGCAAGAGCACCGCACTTGATATGCTCAAATATTCCATACCGATGATGCCCACAATAATTCTGTGGTGGATTATCAATGTGTCCGACAGATATATGATTACGGGATTTATCGGCTCGGGTGCAAACGGACTTTACACAGCCGCATCAAAAATTCCGAATTTTGTAATTATGTTCTCGTCAATCTTTATTGACGCTTGGCAGCTTTCGGCTGTTGATGAGTACGATAACGACGACAGAGAAGGCTTTTTCACAAACGTTTTCAGAGTGTACTCCGGCGGGGTGTTCTCGGTATCCGCAGCACTCATCATCGCTTGTCAGCTTCTCACAAAAATACTTGTTGCACCGAGTTACTACGACTCGTGGCAGTATGTTCCCGTGCTGATTATGGCAACAACAATTTCGTGCCACGTCAACTTCCTCGCCTCAGTATATATGGCGGAGAAAAAGAACGTTATGGCGATGGTAACAGCACTTTCGGGTGCTATTACAAACATTGTGCTGAACTTGGTTTTAATTCCCGTTATGGGTGCAAACGGTGCCGCAATAGCAACGCTTGCCGCATTTATTATGGTGTTTGCCACAAGGGGCTACGACACAAAACGCTTCATCAGAATTAATTATAAAACTCCCGTTATTGCAGCGGAACTTATTATTCTCGGTTTGCAGACAGTGATAATGCTCACGTTAAAATCGGGAATACTGATGTATGTAGCGGAGGCAGTGCTTGTGTTTGTAATGTTGATTTTCAACTTCAAACCGCTGCTTGAACTGTATAACCTTCTTGTAGATAAATTTCTTAAAAAACGAAAATAGACATATTACATTCATTTGGTGGTTGCAATATGCCTGTTATTAGTGTATAATATACAAAATCTATAAATAAAATATCGATTTTGGCAATAAACTTTTGGAGGATTTGTATGAAAACTACACTTTCTGTCGCTCAAACAAAAAAATTGATTACAGATAAACTTTCGCACTTTTTCGGCGTAACACCTAAAGTTGCAAGTGACGAACAGTTCTACAAGGCTGTATCAATGATTGTAAGAGATAAACTTATAGAGCAACACTCTCAGTTCAGAGAAAAGGCAAACGAAAGCGATTCAAAGCAGATTTACTATCTCTGTATGGAATTCTTAATGGGACGTTCGCTCAGAAACAACCTTTATAATCTTGGACTTACAAAGGTGTTTGAAGAGGCACTCTCTTCAATGGACGTTAAACTCGACCATATATACGAACTTGAACCCGACGCAGGTCTCGGCAACGGCGGTCTTGGCAGACTCGCTGCCTGCTATCTCGACGGCCTTGCAACAGACGGTTTTCAGTCCATGGGTTACTCAATCCGCTACGAGGCTGGTATCTTCAAACAAAAACTTGTGGACGGCTGGCAGACAGAACTTCCCGATTTCTGGCTTCCGGGCGGCGACGTATGGCTTGTTCCCCGTGAGGAGCGTGCATGCGAAGTTAAGTTTGAAGGCAAGATTGTTGACTCATGGGACGGCGACTATCATCACGTTGACCACGTTGATGCAAACGTTGTCACCGCCATTCCTTACGATATGTATGTATCAGGTGCAGGCGAGGGTGTTTCAAGACTTCGTCTGTGGGCGTCTAAAAAGCCCGAACTCGATATGGCACTCTTCAACCAGGGCTCATATGTAAAGGCTATGGAGCAGTCTGCTATGGCTGAGGCTATTTCCAAAATCCTTTACCCTGCAGATAACTCACCCGAGGGCAAGGCACTCAGACTCCGTCAGCAGTACTTCCTCGTTTCTGCATCAATTCAGGATATTATTCAGCGTCACCTCACTAAGTACGGCACACTCGACAATCTTCCTGAAAAGGTTGCAATTCATATTAACGACACCCATCCTACTATGGCTATCCCCGAACTTATGCGTATTATGCTCGACGAGTGCGGCTACGGCTGGGACGAGGCGTGGTCAATTGTAACAAGAACCGTTGCTTACACCAACCACACAGTTATGAAAGAGGCACTTGAGTGCTGGACAGAAGAACTCTATTCAAGACTTCTTCCCCGTATTTATCAGATTACAAAAGAGATTGACAACCGCTTCAGAGCATATGTGTGGTCCGCTACGCAGGATGCCGAAAGAGTTGAAAGAATGGCAATCGTATCAGGCGGCGTAGTTCGTATGGCTAACCTCTGCGTTGCAGGTTCTCACAGTGTAAACGGCGTATCCGCTCTCCACAGCGAAATCCTTAAAGACACTGTTTTCAGCGATTTTTACAATCTCACACCCGATAAGTTCACAAATGTTACAAACGGTATTGCTTTCAGACGTTGGCTCTGTCAGGCAAACCCTGCTCTTTGCGAGTATATTACTTCGCTTATCGGCGACAAATTTATCACTCACGCTGACGAACTTCTTAAACTCCGTGACTTCAAGGACGATAAGAAGGTGCTTGATAAACTTAGCGAAATAAAATACGAAAACAAAGTTCGCTTTGCTAAGTATATCAAGCGTAAGCAGGGCATAGAAATTAATCCGGACTCGATTTTTGACGTTCAGGTTAAGCGTCTTCACGAGTATAAAAGGCAGCAGCTCAACGTCCTTAACATTATCGCCGAGTATCAGATGCTCAAGGCTAATCCCAACGCTGCTTACTATCCCAAGACTTACATCTTTGCATCAAAGGCAGCCCCGGGCTACTTTATGGCTAAGAAGATTATTGAACTTATCGACGCACTCTCAAAGGTCATCAACAACGACCCCGACGTAAACGGAAAACTAAAGGTTGTATTTGTTGAGGACTACAACGTTTCTGTTGCCGAAATGCTTATGCCTGCAGCAGACGTATCAGAGCAGATTTCGCTCGCAGGTACTGAGGCGTCGGGAACAGGTAATATGAAGCTTATGCTCAACGGTGCAATCACACTCGGCACACTCGACGGTGCTAATGTAGAAATCTTCGACGCTGTCGGCAAGGATAACATTGTTATCTTCGGTATGAAGACTCCTGAGGTTGAAGACCTCAAGCGTTCGGGTTATCATCCGATGAACTATTATAATAATAACGAAGTTCTTAAAAACGCAATCAACTTTATTATGAACGGAGTTAACGGCAAGCGTTTTGATGAGATTACATCGTCGCTTATGAATATTGACCCGTATATGGCTTTGGCTGATTTTGCCGATTATCAGAAGGCTCAGCAACAGATTCAGAAACTCTATTCCGATAAAGAGAAGTTTGCACAGATGTCGCTTATGAACATCAGCGGTGCAGGCGTGTTCAGTGCAGACCGTTCAATTATGGACTATGCAAACAGAATCTGGCACACATCGCCTGTTATTAAAGACGAACCCGCACCAAAGATTTCAAAAAAGCCCGCTCCTAAAAAGAGAACGGCAAAAAAATCAAAGTAATATGAATGTATGGGCGGATACTATCCGCCCGCATTTATTGTTTTAACGAGTTCAGATATGCAGATTTTCAATTCACGCAAAACTGAATATAAGGACAAAATAAGAGCCATTGCCACTGACGAAAAGGTAAGGCTCAGAATTATTGTGCCAAGAAGTATGTCTTGCAGCTGTGCAAATCTTTGCGTGCATAAAGAAAACGAGGAAAATGTCTGTTACTCAATGTTCTGGGCAGGTATGTGCGGCAGTGACTATGAGTACTGGGAACTCCATTTTTCTGCAACATCAGAGGGGCTTTATTGGTACCATTTTGAACTTGATACCCCGTGGGGCAGAAATTTTGTGTACAATATCGGCAGCGGCGTCGGCGACATCGCACCCAACGGCAACGACTTTCAGCAGACCGTATACAGCAAAGATTTTGTAACACCCGACTGGCTCAAGGGCGGACTTATCTATCAGATTTTCCCCGACAGATTTTACAACAGCGGCAGCAAAAAAACGGGCGTCAGAGAATCCCGTGTTATCCGTAATTGGGGCGACGAGCCGTACTGGAAAGAAGAACAGATGAACGGCGTGTGGAACAACGACTACTTCTGCGGCGACCTTAAAGGCATAGAAGAAAAACTGCCGTATCTCGCCGATTTGTGTGTAAGCTGTATCTACCTTAACCCGATTTTTGAGGCTAACTCAAATCACCGCTACGACACGGCGGACTACGAAAAAATTGACCCGCTGCTCGGCACTGAAGACGACCTCAGAAGTCTTTGCAAAAAGGCAAAAGAGGAGTACGGAATAAGCATAATCCTCGACGGCGTTTTCAGCCACACGGGTTGCGACAGCAAGTACTTCAACATTTACTCAAATTACGACTCAGTCGGTGCGTATAACAGTAAAAGCAGTCCTTATTTTTCGTGGTATAAGTTCATAAATTACCCCAACGAATACCATTCGTGGTGGGGAATCAACCTTCTGCCCGAAGTTATTGAAGAGGACGAGAGCTACCGCAACTACATATGCGGAAAAGACGGTATTCTTCGCAAGTGGCTTCGCTGCGGAATAGGCGGCTGGAGGCTTGACGTTGCCGACGAACTTCCTGATATATTCCTCGACGACCTTCGCAAAGCAGTCAAAGAGGAAAACAGCAACGCCGTAATTATCGGCGAAGTATGGGAGGACGCCACTACAAAATTCGCATACGGTGAGCGTCGCCGTTATCTGCTCGGCGAACAGCTCGACTCGGTTATGAACTATCCGTTTGCAGATGCAGTGCTTAATTTTGTCAGGTTTAAAAACGCAGACGCATTTTTTGACAGCGTGCTAGGAATTATAGAAAACTATCCGCCTCAGGTAACAAATGTGCTTATGAATCACATCGGCACGCACGATACCGAAAGGGCGATAAACCGCCTTGCCGGCGAGGACTGCGAGGGCAGGGGACGTGAGTGGCAGCACGAGCATAACAAGCTTTCGCACTACGACTATCTTCACGGCGTATCGCTTATGAAACTTGCTTCGCTGCTTCAGTATACGCTTCCGGGCGTGCCGTCGCTCTATTACGGCGACGAAATCGGTATGATGGGCTGCAAAGACCCGTTCAACCGTGGATGTATGCAGTGGGATAATCAGAATGAAGAACTGCTCAGATGGTACAAACGTCTTGGCGAAATCAGACGTGGATGCCACGTGTTCAAAGAGGGCGACTTTGTACCCGTTTACTGCAGTCACAAAACTGTTGCCTACAAACGAAGCGACGCTACAAGCGAGGTGCTCGTGGCGGTAAATCTTGACGAAATGCCTATAGAAATTGAAATAGGAACCGAGTGGGAGAACTCCTATACCCTTCTCGGCAATACAGCGGGTGCGGGACGAATTACTCTCGAGCCCTTCCGATATGCTATGCTGACAAGAGTAAAATAAGTCACTGTTTTTACAGTGACTTATTTTATTATTTATAAATTATTAATACTATTGTAATTGTATTTTTTAACTAAGAATGATAATATATATTATAGATAAATTATACAATGAGGATTGATTATGAAAACAGATAATAATTATAATACAAACTGTAATAATCAAAACGGCGTATATTTTGCACCGCAGCAGAACAATCTGCAGTATCAGCAACCTGCACAGCCGCAGGGCGTTAACGTGCAGGGCGGATACTATATGCCGCCGTACACTCCATTAAAAAAAGAGTACAAACCGTTTGAAAAGAACGACACTCTGTTCTTTATCCTGACGCTGATTACCTCTTTTTTACTCGTTGATTTTGCGTTCTTTAACGGGTTTAAACTCGGTTTTACAGTGGCGTACTATGTTTTGTTCGCATTAACAACCGCCTATCTTTACCGCAGAAAAAACAAAATTTCGGTATTTCCTTTGCTGTGCGGAGCTTTATCGCTTACAGGTGCAGCCACGTTCACTCTGTACAATAATACGCTTATCAACACAATAATGCTGTTTTTAGTGTTAGGACTTTACTGTATTTATGTGCTTGGTATCAGCGTTGGATTTTCGCACCGTAGCGGCAGCTTTAAAATGCTTATAGACCTTGCCGAGTCGGTTGTCATTGATACCTTCGGCGGCGTGGAAAACGTTGTAGGCAGTGCGGGTGCGTCGTCAAAAAAGAACAAAAAGCCGCTTTACATCCTTATAGGCGTTGCAGTTTCGTTGCCGTTTCTTGCGGTAATCATTCCGCTCCTTGCAAAAAGTGACGCAGCGTTTGAGGCACTTATAGGCAAAATCGTTCTTAATATCGGTAAGTATGTTCTGGAAATAGTGATTTCTGTAATCGCCTGTCCGTTTATATTCAGTTATCTTTTTAATAAGCGTAGCGACAAAAAGCCAAAAAGAACAGCAAAAAGCGGCAACGCACAGGTTATTGCGTCACCTATAACTGTATCGTTTTTAAGTATGATATCCGTAACGTACTGCGTGTATCTGTTGTCGCAACTTGCATACTTTTTCTCGGCATTCAACGGTATTTTGCCCGACGATTACGAGTACACCGCAAGTGCGTTTGCACGCAGAGGATTTTACGAGATGTTTGCCGTTTGCGTTATTAATGTAGGTCTGATTATAGCCGCAGGCGTGCTGACAAAGCGTACGGGCAAAAAACTCTCCCCCGCAGTAAAAGGGTTGTCGTGTTTTATTTCACTTTTTTCGGGAGTGCTTATAGTTACCGTAATGCAAAAAATGAAACTCAATATCAGCATCTACGGCCTTTCGGTTAACCGTGTGCTTGTCACAACGCTGATGATTATGATTTTTATAATGCTTGCGTTTTTTATTCTGCACATCTTTGCACCTAAAATCAGTTATATGCAGCCGATTATCATTGTTTGCAGTGCAATATTTATTGCCCTTTCATTTGCTGATTCAGACGCCCTTTGTGCAAGGTATAATATCAACGCTTACAAAAGCGGAGCAATCGAAAGCCTTGACACCGAGAATATTCGTATGTCGTCAGACAGTGCATTGCCTTACCTTATAGAGCTTGCAAACGACAGCGACAGGGTTATTGCCAACCGTGCAATGCACGAGTTTGTGCAGTATGTATTTTACAGTAGCGACATTACTTTTTCAGACAACAAGGCAAAACTTGTTATCGACGGAAGTAACAACGATTTGCGTTCTTATAATTTGGCGAGGGTCAATGCGTATAAAAAGGCAGCAGAATTTTACGATAACGCTGACAAAAACTCAAAAGAAACAATGCAAAAAGACATCTGGCTCATTGAAAACTGCTACTATGACGAGTACGAAAATGCGTATTTTGACTACTCACATGGCGACCATTCGGTTGTTTACCGCTACAACCCGAAAACAGGCAATTACGATATAGTCGAAAACGACTACGAAAACTATTAAAAAATATGAACATTTCAGATGAATTAATTAACAATTTGCAGAGCCTTGCAAAAATCACCCTCACCGATACAGAAAGAGAAAAGGTGAAGAGTGAGTTAAAGGAACTGTTGGAGTATATGAAAATACTTGACGGGCTTGGCACCGACGGTGCTGAGCTTTTAAGTCATATTCTTTCGCCATACAGTGTATTTCGGGAAGACGAGGTTAAGCCTTCTGTTTTGGCAGAAGAACTTCTTTCCAACGCTCCCGAAACAAAAGACGGCTGCTTTGCAGTGCCTAAGTCATTAGAGTGAGGTGGAGTATGGATATATGCAACCTTACCGCACTCGAACTCGGCGAAAAAATCCGCAGCGGTGAACTCACGCCTACCGACGCTGTAAACGGTGTAATCGCAGCCGCAGAAAAAAAGGATAAAATATATAACTGCTACACTTCACTTGAAAAGGAGCAGGCGTATAAACTCGCAAAAGAGGTTGAGAAGCGAATTAAAAACGGGAAAGTGTTGTCATCTCTTGCAGGCGTACCCGTTGCAGTAAAAGATAATATCTGCGAAAAAGGCAAACTCACAACCTGTGCTTCGAAAATGCTCGACGGTTTCAGACCGCCGTATGACGCCACCGTCATTACAAAAATAAAAAAAGCAGGTATGATACCGCTCGGCAAACTGAATATGGACGAGTTTGCAATGGGCTCATCAACCGAAAGCTCTGTAATCGGTTGCAGCAAAAATCCGTGGAATACCGACTGCGTTGCAGGCGGTTCTTCGGGCGGTGCTGCCGCTGCGGTCAAATCGGGCGAGGGCATTATCGCTCTTGCAACAGATACAGGCGGCTCAATACGTCAGCCCTGTTCGTTTTGCGGAGTTACCGGACTTAAACCTACTTACGGTGCGGTGTCACGCTATGGGCTTATCGCCTTTGCCTCGTCGCTCGACACTGTTGGCACAGTAGCAAAAAATGCCCGTGATACCGCTGCCCTATACAGTATTATCAGCGGTAAAGACGATAAGGACTTAACCTCAAAAGATACCGAAAAGTTTTCGCTTTCCGAACTCGAAAACCGCAGCCTTAAAGGTGTGAAAATCGGCATACCCAAAGAACTTCTCGGCGGTATCGGCACGGACACCGCAAGGTGCATCGAATCTGCAGTTGCAACGCTTAAAGCACTCGGAGCAGACGTGAATGAAATATCAATGCCCATACTTAACTATACCGTTTCTGCGTATTACATCATCGCCTGTGCAGAGGCAAGTTCAAATCTCGCACGCTACGACGGTGTGCGGTACGGACACCGCACCTTCAGGGCGTCTTCACTTGAAGAAATGTATATCAATTCACGCAGTGAGGGTTTCGGAACAGAGGTCAAAAAACGCATTATGCTCGGCAACTTTGTACTGTCCGAGGGATTTTACGACGCATATTACGGCAAAGCACTTAAAGTAAAGGGCTTGATTAGTGAATCATTTGAGGAAGCGTTTAAGTCCTTTGATTATCTGCTTGCCCCCGTTTCATCGGGTACGGCGTACAAAACAGGCGAGTGCAGTAATCGGTCGCTCGGCGTATACAAAGACGATATATATACAGCCTGTGTAAATCTTGCAGGACTTCCGTCACTCGCACTGCCTTGCGGTTTCAGCGAGGGCGGGATGCCTATCGGTATGCAGCTTATCGGCAAAGCATTTGACGAAAGGGGTCTGCTCAGTGTCGGCGTCGCTTTTCAGTCTGTGACAGATTACCACGCAAAAACACCCGAGGAGTTAATATGAAGTACGAAACAGTGTGCGGTCTCGAAATACACACCGAGCTGCTGACAAAGACTAAAATATTCTGCTCCTGCAGTACAGCTTTCGGCGGCGAAGCAAACACGCAGTGCTGCGAGATTTGTACGGGTATGCCCGGAACTCTGCCGAGCCTTAACAAAAAGGTGTGTGAGTTCGCAGTGCGAACGGGTGCTGCTCTGCACTGCGAAATAAACCGCTATACCAAGTTCGACAGAAAAAACTACTTTTACCCCGATTTGCCTAAGGCGTATCAGATTTCGCAGCTTTATATCCCTATTTGTCAAAACGGATATGTTGAAATAGGCGACAGTATAAAAGGCGGTAAAAAGCGTGTGCGAATACACGAAATACATATGGAAGAGGACGCAGGCAAACTTATTCACAAAGACGACAAAACGCTGATTAATTTCAACAGATGCGGCGTGCCGCTGCTTGAAATTGTGACCGAGCCTGACATTTCCACAGGCGAAGAGGCAGCCGAGTTCACACAAAAACTGCGTGATATTCTGCGTTTCTGCGGAGTTTCGGACTGCAAAATGCAGGAGGGTTCACTGCGTGCCGACGTAAACGTTTCGGTAAGACCCAAAGGGAGCGACACACTCGGCACAAGGACAGAAATGAAGAATATCAATTCTTTCAAAGCAATTAAAAATGCCGTTTTGCACGAGGCAAAGCGGCAGATAAGCGTGCTTGAATGCGGAGGCGAAATTATTCAGCAGACCCGCAGATGGGACGACAGAGAAAACACCTCTTACCCTATGCGAATCAAAGAAAACGCACCGCACTACAAGTATTTTCCCGAACCCGATATTCCTCCTCTCACTTTCAGCGAAGAATATATTGAATCAGTGAGGGCAACTTTACCCGAACTTCCCGACGAAAAGAAACTAAGATACATAACAAAACTCGGGCTGACCGAGTACGACGCAGATATAATCTGCTCCGACTTGGCGTTCATCAAACTTTTTGAAAAGACTGCGGAACTCACAAATTCACCAAAAGAGAGTGCCAACTGGATTATGGGCGAAGTTATGCGAATGCTTTCCGTTACGCAGACGCTACCTGAAAATATGAATTTTCGTGCAGAGTCGCTCGGCGAAATAATCAACCTTCTGAGTGCGGGTAAGATAACACGCAGTACAGCTAAAGAAACCTTTGAGCAGGTGTTTGTAAACGGCGTTGACCCGTCGGAATATATAAAGCAAAACGGTCTTGAACTGCAGAATAATTCTGACGAAATACTTGCTGTTGTGCGTAGCGTTATTTCTGCTAATCCAAAGGCTGTAGACGAGTATCTGGGCGGCAAGCAAAAGGCTATTGGTTTTCTAATCGGTCAGGCTATGAAACAACTCGGCGGCAAAGCCTCGCCGAACGAAGTGTCCGACTGCATAAAAAACGAAATCAAAACTTAATAAAGTATTTAATCCACCCCGTTCTGCACAATTCAGTGCAAAGCGAGGTGGATTTTTTACGGTTTACAGCTGCCGCAAGGGGAGTATCCTTTGTCAATCAGTGACTGACGGCTGCCTTTGTAGTCTTTTCTGTTTTTGTCCTTAATATCTTTTGCAAGCGGGCATGTTGTTTTGTGAAACTTTTTGGAATTCGTGTTAAGTATGTAACTTCCCTGCGTGCCGTCTGCGGTAGTCTTTTCAGCAGAACGTGAACTCTTTCCTGTTTTGTAATCAATGGTTATGCCCGGCTGAATGTTGTAGCAGTAAACGTTAAAACTTATGCCTTTGCCCTTGTCCTCAACGCTGTACGCCTCCATTTGTACGCCACGGGCAACGAGTTCGTCGTCTTTGAATATCGGAGTCACCCTGTACATAACGTGCTTACCCGTACTTTTTACGTACTCGGCAACCTTATTTTCAAACGGCAGCATTCCTTCGGTATTTAGGTAACGTGTTCCCGTAATCAGATTACGTGTGTTTGCGTTTTCACCGCTCAGCTGATAGCCGATAAGATGGCAGCGGTTGTAAAGGTACTGCCCGTCAATCCCGTCGTACTTTACGGTCTGCCAGCCCGACGGTTTTACCATGCCTATGGCACCTCTTTTTTCAGTTGGCATCAGGTCTTTTCCGATACACGCCGTACATACGGTGCATCTGCCAAGGCGGTCAAGCGAGCCGTATTCCTCAAACGAATTTGTAGTAATCTCACCGTCCGAAAAACTCGGCAGGTTGCCGTTAAGTTCAGTATAAGCCGCACTTTTGTACTGCCCTGCAGCATTAATTATTTTGTCAGAGTCAATGCTTGGTGCTTCGTTGATTCTCAGCGTTACCGAACAAGCCGAAAACAGCAGGCACACCGCAAGCAGTAAAGATGTTATTTTAGTTATCTTAATCATTCTTTTCACCTGCTGTTATTATATCACTTCGCAAGTAATATCACAACTTAATTTTTCTGCCCTCAATGTCAAGCACTATAGCTGCACAGCCAAGCATTGTGATTATTCCGAGTGCCGTGTTCACTTCTGTAAATTCAAACGGCACCGACGCAGCCATATTTGCCGATACCGCCGCACTTTCGGGCAGCAGTGGAAGGCATATCCTGCAAAGCAAGTAACTCAGCACGCCGCCTGCGAGTCTGTATATAAAAAAGTCAAAATACTTTATGTGCATCTGATTCAGTATTCCTGCAATCTGCAGGTGTACACACAGTCCGCCGAACGATAAAAAGAACGCACAGTACGGCAGCGGAAGTCTTATACCGCTTGCAAATATACCGCCCGTTATTTCAAGCAGCGGCTTTATAAAAACAGGCACGCTTACCGTACCCGTAATCGCACAAAAAAGAATTATGTACGCACTCATAAGTATAACACTTCTGCTGCTTACTTCGGCAGCACTGCACAGTGCGTCAGATATAGAAAGTGCAGCAGATTTTGTTTTTTTACTCACTGTTCTTTTTTCAAATGCGGCAGTTACCGATGCAATAATAAACGATGCAGATACGGTAATAATATACAGAAAAACTCCCGAATTTATACTTTTGTAGTATCCTCCGCCTACTGCGTTTATAATAAAAGCAACTCCGCCGCAGAGGTTAAAGTGCATAATCCTTTTTGCGTCGCTGCCTTCAAGAAGTCCGCTGTTATACTGTTCAAGAGTCAGCACCGCACCTGCAGGATACCCGCCAATCAACCCGAAAATAACTGGCGTAACAGCAGTTTTCGGAAGCTTTAACAGGCGTACAAAAACCCTGCCGAACAGTATTTCAAAAAATCCTGCCGCCTTTGATTTAAGCATTATATTTGTTATAATCATTATTGGCAGGAGCGACGGAATAATTATTTGTTCGCACATAGCAATTCCGTTTTCCGCCCCTGCTTTTGCGGCAGGTGATGCGTAAATCAGTGCAAATACTATTGCAGTCAGTATAAGTGCTAACGCCGTTTCACTTGTTTGTTTCAATATACCACCCGATTAATCATATGTTACAAACGTTGTAACAATGCTTTACAATGCTGTAACTTTTATTGATATGCAAATCTAATTTTGATATTATTGTAAGGATAAAAAATATGTCAAAGGAGACAGTAATATGGACAGAAAAGTCGTTATTTTTGACCATCCGCTTATTCAGCACAAACTCAGCATCCTTCGTGATGTCAAAACTCCGACTAAGGATTTTCGTGAACTTGTTAACGAAATCGCTATGCTGATTATGTTTGAAGCAACAAGGGATTTGCCAACAACAGATATTAAGGTAGAAACACCTTGCGGTATTGCAGACTGCAAGCAGATAGCAGGCAGAAAGCTTGCATTTGTTCCGATTTTGCGTGCAGGTCTCGGACTTGTTGACGGCTGCTTAAAGCTTGTTCCCAATGCTCGTGTAGGTCATATCGGTCTTTACAGGGATGAAGAAACTCTTCAGCCTGTTGAGTATTACTGTAAACTCCCTAAGGATATTGAAGAGCGTGACGTTTTTGTTGTTGACCCAATGCTCGCAACAGGCGGCTCAGCAATCGACGCTATCAATCAGATTAAACTCAGAAAACCCAGAAGTATTAAGTTCCTTTGCTTAATTGCAGCACCCGAAGGATTAAAGGCTCTTGAAGACGCTCATTCGGATGTAGACATCTACTGTGCAGGTCTTGACGACCACCTTAACGAAAACGGTTACATCGTTCCCGGTCTCGGTGACGCCGGCGACAGAATATTCGGTACAAAATAAATGCGAGAACAGAGAATGGGGGATTCCCCATTCTCCGTTCCCCGTTTTTTTATGTAATAAAAATATTGGAGGAAAAACAATGGCTAAAGAAAAAATCAAAATCGGCACCGAAGGCATTTATGATGCACGCAAACTCGGCGTCGGCAAGATGGTTGTTCTCGGTTTCCAGCATATGTTTGCTATGTTCGGTGCAACTGTTCTTGTCCCTATTCTTACAGGTCTTTCTGTATCGACCACACTTCTTTTTGCAGGTCTCGGAACGCTTCTGTTCCACTGCCTCACAAAGTTTAAGGTACCTGCATTTCTCGGCTCGTCGTTTGCGTTTCTCGGAGGATACGCAGCAGTAACAAGACTTCCTGACGGCACACTTCAAAAAGATATGCTTCCTTATGCGTGTCTTGGCGTTGCCTGTGCAGGTGCACTTTATCTTGTGCTTGCACTTGTTATTAAAATTGTCGGTATTCACAAGGTAATGAAGTTGTTCCCACCCGTTGTAACAGGTCCTATCATTATTGCAATCGGTCTCGGTCTTGCACCGTCGGCTATCAACAATTGTAAAACTAACTGGTGGATTGCTCTGATTGCACTTGCTCTTGTTATTATCTTTAACATTTTCGGTAAAGGTATGATTAAGATTATTCCGATTCTTCTTGGTATTATCGGAGCAGTAGCAGTTGCAGCGATTCTTGCAGTAACTCTCGGAGATACTGTTGTGGTTGACAAAGTTGAATACATTGCAATCAACGGCAGCGAAAAGATGCTTCTTTTCTCAACAGGTGCACTTGAAAACCTTAAAGAAGCAAGCTGGATAGGCAACCCGATTGACTGGCAGTCAACAGTATTCGGCGGTGTATCAGACGGCTCAAAAGCAGTTTCCGCTATTATTGCTATTGTTCCTATTGCAATTGCTACAATGATGGAACATATCGGCGATATCTCGGCTATTTCCGCTACATGCGGCAAGAACTATATTGATGACCCGGGTCTCCACAGAACACTTCTCGGTGACGGTCTTGCAACATCGCTTGCATCACTTTTCGGTGCTCCTGCAAATACAACATACGGCGAAAACACAGGTGTACTTGCACTTTCAAAGGTTTATGACCCAAGAGTAATAAGAATCGCAGCTTGCTTTGCAATTGTGTTCTCTCTTTCACCAAAATTTGCTGCTTGCATTAACCTTATGCCAACAGCAGTTATCGGCGGTATTTCATTCGTTCTTTACGGTATGATTTCTGCAATCGGTGTTCGTAATGTTGTTGAAGCAAAGGTTGACTTTTCTAAGGCACGTAACACTATCGTTGCAGCGGTTATCCTTGTGCTTTCACTCGGTCTTACAGACGGCATAACCTTCACAATTGGCTCTGCAACAATCACACTTACAGCTCTTGCAGTTGCTTCAATCGCAGGTATCCTGCTCAACGTAATCTTCCCTGAAAAAGACTTCAATTTCGAAAATGCATTTGAATCGGTTGAAGACTCAGCACAGATTAATCTCAAATCGGATTACGGCAAAAAAGAAAAACGGAATAACACTTAAACAACAGTTATAAAAACAAAACTCCCTGCTCATAATAAGAGCAGGGAGTTTTTTCTGTACATAAAAAGTTAAGGAATGATTATGTGCAGTATTTTAACAAGGTCGAAATTTGCGGAATTAACACGAACGAACTCACCGTTATGACTGAGGATGAAAAAATCGAACTGTTGCGAAAAGCTCATGCAGGGGATATGGAGGCAAGGGACAAACTGATTAAAGGTAACCTGCGTCTTGTGCTGTCGGTGGTGCAGCGTTTTGCGAACAGAGGAGAGAATATGGACGACTTGTTTCAGGTCGGCGTTATAGGACTCATAAAAGCGATAGATAATTTTAATCTTGATTTGGATGTGCGGTTTTCAACATATGCCGTGCCTATGTGTATTGGCGAGGTGCGACGTTTTTTGCGTGACAGCAACCCCATAAGAGTCAGCCGTTCTATGCGTGACACCGCCTACAAGGCGATGCAGGTTAAGGAACGTCTTACAAACCAAAACGGTAAAGAGCCTACGGCGTACGAAATAGCAAATGAGCTCGGAATGAAAAAGAGCGATGTCGTGCTTGCACTCGAAGCGATTGTTGATCCCATTTCGCTGTATGAACCTGTGTACAACGACGGCGGCGACACAATCTACGTTATGGACCAGGTGGGCGACAACAACTCCGACACCGACTGGATTGACGAGATTATGCTAAAAGACGAGCTTAAAAACCTCGACGAACGTGAACACCGAATTCTGTATATGAGGTTTATGCAGGGCAAAACGCAAATGGAAACTGCCGAGGAAATAGGTATCTCGCAGGCACAGGTATCCCGCCTCGAAAAGAATGTAATCAGCCGCATAAAAGGAAAATAGCCACGGCTTGAATAAGCCATGGCTATTATAGTGTTTGTTATACGTTAAGAGTGTCAAACGAAATCTGCTTGCGGTCAGGTGTTACGTATACAGCAAGCGTTTTGCCACCTGCCGACGCAACTGAGATTGACGGAAGAAGTCCGCCTGCAACTGCCGACTGCTCTTTGCTATAAGTAATGCCTTTAAACTTGTTCTTCTTTTTCTTGTAGTCAAAATCACCGCCAAGAACAACCGTGCCGATTTTTGACTGAATAATTGCAACAAGTTTGCCTGCGTTAGTAACAGACGCAACAGGTGTAAGTTTGCTCTTGAAATTACCGAATGAAATACCGTTGTCGTAAGAGATAGCGTTCTTCTTACCGAGTGCAAGCACTTCGCCGCCCCCGGCATTTGCAAAAGTAACGCCGCCCTTAACAGGAAGGTAAGGAATACGGATATTTCTCTGCCACGTCTGTCCGCAGTCGTCAGAGAAAATGCAAGCAGCTTTCTTTTCGTCTGTAAGCGGAACAATGATTCTGCCGCTTGCGGTAACAACTGCGTTTCCTATTCCTGTTTCGATGCAGGTGCTGTCGTCTGCACAAAGAATGTCGGGCGTAATGTCACAGGGCTCACTCCAGTTAACGCCGTCTGCAGATGTCATTGCAAATATGTAACTTCTCTTCGCTGCCTTGAACGGAGCACCAAACGAGGTTTCGCCTTCGCCCTCTGCTTTACCCATTGCACCGTTGAGGTAGATGTTGCCTAAAAATTCTTCGCCGTTGTAGAGATCGCCAAGACCTTTAACTATGTAAGGCGTAGCAGCCTTTGCCATATCAAGAACTCTGCCGCCTTCAACAATTAAGTAGAACTTGCCGTCACGGTCATAAATTACAGGATAATTTTTGCCGTTAAAACTTGAAAAAGGAGTTTTCTTTTTATCAAGGAGTTTTTTGTCGTCGCTGCCTTTGCTTTCAGGATAGAAGGTGAAAACAAGCACGAACGTGCCGTCAGTAGCTGTTGTGAGTACAGGCTTAGTGAAAAAAGCTGCCTTTGTGTTGCCTTTTTCTGCTGTTACCTTTCTTGCAGGAGGAGCTATAACAACTTTTTCCTCTGACCAGTTTTCTCCGCCGTCGGCACTCACTTTTGCCACAAGTTCGCTGTAACCCCAGTTGTTATTGTCTTCAATATCTGCAGAACACTTTGCTGCAACTGCAAGCACTGCGTTTGTATTAGCCGATACGGCTGCACCTGAATAACGGTATGCGTCTTCGCTGAATATAATTTTTCCCATAATTTTCACTCCATAAAAAAGATTATAAACATATTATAACAAATTATTTAACATTATACAATATAACTATTGCAAAAATTTCAAAAAAATTGTACAATATATATGAAAATAAATTAAGGAGGAATAAGAATGCTCTGGACTTTAAAAAAGTGCTGGTACCGTATTTACCAAAGAGTTTTTATGGTCGCTATGTGCTTTATGGATTGGTCCGAGCCCGAAATTCTTGAAGGTGCAGGCTCAGTGCTCAAACTCCCTGCATATATCAAGGGCAAGGGAATAGACAAAGTTCTTGTTGTTACCGATAAGGGACTTATGGGACTTCATCTTCTTGACCCTATGTTTGAAGAATTGACGGCGGCAGGCGTAGAATACGAAATCTACGACGGCGTTCAGCCCAATCCTACAATTCCTAACATTGAAGAGTGTAAAGACATTTACATTCAGAACGGTTGCCAAGGC
>SVQF01000022.1:19371-24458 GCA_015065445.1 Oscillospiraceae bacterium
AGGCATAATCGCATTCGGCGGCGGCTCGTCCATGGACTGTGCAAAAGCCGCAGGTGCAAGAGTTGTAAAGCCTAATCAGTCTGTTCGTTCAATGCGTGGATATCTTAAGGTACTTAAAAAGCTTCCACCTTTCTTTGCCGTTCCTACAACAGCAGGCACAGGCTCAGAAACAACAGTTGCCGCAGTAGTTACCGACCCCGAAACACATGAGAAGAATGCTATCAATGACATCTGTCTCCGTCCGAAACATGCAGTGCTTGACCCGGCTTTGACCGTAGGTTTGCCGCCGCATATCACATCGACAACAGGCATGGATGCACTCACTCACGCTGTTGAGGCTTACATCGGTAAGAGCAACGTAAAATCTACTATTAAATATGCCGAAGAGGCTACCAAGTTAATTCACGAGAATTTGGAAAAAGCCTACAACGACGGAAAGGACCTTGAAGCAAGGGGCAATATGCTCAAAGGCTCATATCTTGCAGGCTGTGCATTTACACGTGCATTTGTTGGATATGTTCACGCAATCGCACACAACCTCGGCGGACTTTACGGTACGCCGCACGGTCTTGCAAACGCTGTGATTCTGCCTTACGTTCTTGACTGGTACGGCGACGCCGCTTATCCGCAACTTGCAAAACTTGCAGATATTATCGGTATCACAACTCCTGCTATGTCAACCGACGAAAAGGGAAGAGCCTTTATAGCCGAAATCAGACGTATGAATAAGGCTATGAATATCCCCGAAAAGTTTGACTTCATCAAGGAAGAGGATTTGCCCACCCTTATTGAGCGTGCTCTCAAAGAGGGTAACCCGGGATATCCCGTTCCTAAGATTATGGACAAAAACGACTGCGAATTCGTGATTCGTTCGTTTATGGAATAGTTTTACAAAAAAAGAACTGCTGAAGAGCAGTTCTTTTTTTGTAGACTCAAGACCAAAGACTCAAGACCAAAGACTCAAGACCAAAGACTCAAGTGCCAAGTGCCGAGGAGGCTAACAGCGTGAGCAGTATCAAAACTCAAAGCTTACTGTCACACCTTGCCGAACTCTGTCATATTATGGAGTGTGGATGTTATGTTCACAAAAATATCGGGGAGGCTTTAGTATTACTGTTTACAATTGCAACTCAAGAAATGATAACAGAAGATGTAACGATTTTTTTCCTTTCCTTCAGAATCTGCCGCAGCAGAACTGCATTTCGGCGGGTTCTCAACAGAACTGTTGCCCATCAATGATAGCAGGTCCTACCGGTCCGACCGGTCCTACCGGGCCGATGGGTCCTCAGGGATTTCCGGGTCCTATGGGTATGACAGGTGCCACAGGCCCGACTGGTCCTGCTGGTGCTGTAGGTGCGACGGGACCTCAGGGCATTACAGGTGCTACAGGTGCGATGGGTCCTCAAGGCCCGATTGGCCCGACAGGTCCTGTTGGTCCTCAGGGAATACAGGGCTTAACAGGTGCAACGGGTCCGACTGGACCTACAGGTGCTACAGGTCCTGCAGGTCCGCCTGCCGTAACCTCGTATGCAAACTTTTACGCTCTTGCTCCTTCTGACAATCCGAATGAGATTGCTCCAGGCGAAGCAATTGAGTTCCCTAACTCAGGTGCGGTAAGTGCTAACGGAATTATCAAAACAACCGACACAACCTTTACGTTTACCGATGCAGGCATTTATCTTGTGAATTTTCATATGACTGCCGATTCGGAAGGTCAGGTAGGTATCACACTCAACGGCACTCTTATTCAAAGCACGGTTGTGGGTATGTCGGCTGCAGAACTCCTGTCCAACACTGCACTTGTTACTGCCGCAGCAGGTGATGTAATGAGTGTTATTAATCCTGCAGATAACACGAATTCGTTTACTCTTACTACGTGTGCAGGCGGAACGGGTGCGGTATCAGCCAACCTTGTAATTGTAAAAATTGCTTAGCGTATAGGGCGGCTTGCCGCCCTACATAGAGGTGATTATATGAGCAAATATAAGGTTGCGGTTTATGCAATTTGCAAAAATGAGGAAAAATTTGCTGAGCGTTGGATGAATTCTATGAGCGAGGCTGACGGAATATTCGTGAGCGACACAGGCTCTACAGACTCAACCGTCTCAAAACTGCGTGAACTCGGTGCGGCTGTGTATAGAATTTCCCTCGATGAGTGGCGGTTTGATACGGCACGCAATATTTCACTCGACTTTGTACCCGATGACTACGATATCTGCGTCTGCACCGACCTTGACGAAGTTTTTGAAAGCGGCTGGCGTGCGGAACTTGAGCGTGTCTGGACGGACAAAACAACACGTGCGAGATACAGTTATACCTGGAGCTTTAAGCCCGACGGCACCCCCGATATTACTTTTTATGCCGATAAAATTCACGCCCGTCACGGTTTTAAGTGGGTGCATCCCGTTCACGAGGTGCTTGAGTATATAGGTGACGGACACGAGCTCTTTGCCCGTGCGAATAATATAAAGCTTAACCATTACCCCGACAGCACCAAATCACGTTCGCAGTATCTGCCGCTGCTCGAACTGTCGGTCAGAGAGGACCCCGACGACGACAGAAATATGCACTATCTCGGCAGGGAGTATATGTACCGTCACAGGTGGGAGGATTGCATAGCGACCCTTAAACGCCACCTTGCACTCAAATCGGCAACCTGGAACGACGAGCGTGCAGCGTCTATGCGGTTTATCGCCAGAGCATACAAGGCACTCGGCGATACGGCGAGTGCGTCTGCGTGGCTTTTTCGTGCAATAGGCGAGGCTCCGTATTTGCGTGAGGCATATGCCGAGTCGGCTATTCTTGCCTATGAGCAGGGTGATTTTCTAAAAACATATTATATGGTGACGGAGGCAGTAAGAATCACTGCAAAGCCAAAGACATATATTAACGAGGGCTTTGCGTGGGACAGCACTTTATACGACATCGGCAGCATCGCAGCATATAATATAGGTTTTAAAGAAAGTGCAGCATTGCTTGCCGAAACAGCACTCACTTTGTCTCCCCAAAATGAACGGATTAAACAAAATGCTGATTTTTTTAAAAAAAGTATTGACAAATGAGAGTTACCTGTGTATTATTGTATTAAGCAAGTAATACAGTGACGAGGAAAAACATATGAATTTTATATTTGATAACGAAAGACCTATATATGTTCAGCTTGTTGAACAACTCAGGATTGCCGTTGTGTCGGGTGCGTACGAACCCGGCGAGCGGTTGCCTTCGGTACGTGAACTTGCACTGGCTGCAAAGGTTAATCCAAATACTATGCAACGTGCACTCACCGAACTTGAGGGCGAAGGGTTGATTTACACCGAACGTACAAACGGTAAGTTTGTAACGGATGACGGGCAGATAATAACAGACGCCCGCAACAAACTTGCCTCTGTTAAGGTTCATCAGTATCTCAGCGATATGGCTGGCATTGGTTTTTCGTTTGAAGATGCTGTAAATTACTTGCGTGAAAACGGAGGTGACGAATAATGTCATTACTTGAAATTAAAAACCTTTCAAAAAACTACGACTCACACAGGGTGCTTGACGGTGTAAGCATCAATGTTGAACGTGGGCGTATAGTCGGTCTGCTCGGCAAAAACGGAGCAGGTAAAACTACTGTTATAAAACTTGTAAACGACCTTCTCACAGCCGACAGCGGCGAGGTTCTTTTTGACGGAAAGCCGATTGGAGTTGACTCAAAGTCACGCATATCATACCTGCCCGAAAGAACATACCTTAACAAGCAGCTGAAAGTAAGCGAGGCACTAAAGCTCTTTGAGGATTTTTACAGTGACTTTGACTCTTCAAAGGCAAAAAAACTTCTCAGTGACCTTGGACTTGACGGGAATACTTATATTTACAAAATGTCTAAAGGTATGCAGGAAAAGCTGCAGCTCGTACTTGTGATGTCCCGCAAGGCAGATTTGTACATTCTCGACGAGCCTTTCGGCGGCGTTGACCCTGCAACGAGGGACTATATTCTCGACACCATTCTTTCAAACTTCGACGAAAAGTCGAGCGTTATGATTTCAACTCACCTTATTGCCGACATTGAGCGAATCCTCGATGATGTAATCTTTATAGAAGAAGGCAAAATCGTGCTTTCGGGTACTGCTGACGAAATCAGAAACAACGAGGGCTGCTCAATTGACGACTTGTTCAGGAGGATGTTCAGATGTTAGGAAAATTATTAAAATACGATTTGGCAAAATTCAAAACAATATCGCTCTTTTATCTGATAGCACCTGTGCTTGCTTTTGTCACAAGACTTATGAACGGTATTGATAATAAGTCAGTTGCTATTGTAGTACTGGACAAGTTCGTATCGGGAATAACAATAGGCATACTGATTGGCGTGGCGGTTAATATTGTTATGCGGCTGTTTGTGAACTTTGACTTGTCGCTGTACGGCGATGAAAGTTATCTCACACACACGCTCCCTGTAAAACGTGGCACACTTTACACGTCAAAAGCATTAACGGGACTGATTGTTACAGTGTATGCGTATGCGATTATTCTGCTGTCGGCGTGGATTGTAACAAAAGGCGTATTTGCATCTCCGATAACCGAAACACGTGTAGCCTTGCTCCTTGCATTTGTTCAGGCTGTCTGCATTTTGTTTACGGTATATCTCGGAATAATACTCGGCAACAGAAAAAACACGCACAAAAAACTGTTCTCAATTCTGTATTCCGTAGGAATATATATGGCTGCACAGATTGTGGTATTTTTAATTGTGCTTGCCGTTGACGGCGGTATAGTACTCAGCAATCTTGACGCAGAGCCGTCGCCGATTTTATTAAAACTTGTTATTGCACTTACAGTAGTTTATGCCATCTATGCCGCAGTACTTTATGTGCTGGGCAAAAAAGCCCTTGAAAAGGGTGTGAATGTTAATTAACAGTGCCGAGGTGTTCACTGCGTGAACTCAGAATCAAGGCTCGCCGTGATAGCGACCGCAAATAAAAAAATAACGGTGTCGTAAGGCGAGGTGCGGTAACGAAGGTTAGTCCAAAAATCGCATCTTTTCCGCCATAACTGCTTCAAAAAGTCCATTAGGTCGCCAGCCCAAATGGACTTTTGTTCATTGT
>SVQF01000023.1 GCA_015065445.1 Oscillospiraceae bacterium
TTCAGGGAATTTTTAATTGTTTTAGGGGTAAAAGGACAAAGTCAAAACCTATCCTTCGTTACCGCACCTCGCCTAAATAATAACGGCTCAAAGGGTGTCCGTCATAAAGAAGGTGCTGACATTTTGTCAGCACCTTCTTTGCTTGTATAACGAAAGAGAAACGGTCTGTCATTAATGAAATATTGCTACCGCAATATGAAATAATTTACTTTAGCAAATTGTGAAATATCTCGCTTTGCTCGACATGAAATTAAATTAATCCTTCATACGTTTTAGTATTGCTCGCTTTCAGCGAGAATGCTAAAACATTTCATTGCGAAGCAATTTCATATTCTGAAAGAATATTTCACTAATCCGCAAGGATTAATTTAATTAGGAGAACCTTCTTTACGAAGGTTCTCCTAACTGAGCCGTTATTTTTTACTCTTTTGTTCTGTTATACGAACTCTCAAGCGTTTTGTAAACACCTTCATTATTCAGCCTGAGGCTATTTACTGCACTCTCTGACAAAAACGACATAGCATAAACAGTAAAGTTGCCGTCGTTGTACTGGTATGCCGAAATCGGAGTTTTATTGTTTTTAAAAATCATTGACGTGTCGTAACTTATTGCAGCGGCACTGTAGTCGTCGGCATTAACTTTTTTGCCGTTTACAGTATACTTTTTGCCGCTGTGCTTCCACTTTGAGTCAGTAACAAATTTGTTGCCGTCAAAAACTTCGGTATATCCGCTGCCAACACCGAGATGGCAGAGTTTAAACCCGTCGGAATATGCATACAGTTCCAGTGCATAGTAACCCGAACTTCCACTGCGTTTTTCGTAGCTGCCGCTCTTTATCAGTTCCGTGCCGCCGTTTTTGTATGTGTATATTTCGTAGTTACCGCTGCCGTCGCTTCCTGTACTGTATCCCACAATCAGTTCTTCAGTACCGTCAAGATTCAGGTCAACGAGTTTAATCAGATTTACGCCTTTTACATTGTAGGCATTTTTTGCCTTGCTGTGTGTTTTGTCTTTGACAGGCTTGCCCTCTGAGTATGCCTCGTGCCTGCTTTTTACAACTCCGTAATAAGTTGCGTACTGCGGGTCGATTTTATTGTTAACGCTTTGCTGCATCATCATTTCACGGCACTGTTCGTACATATAAATGCTGTCTTTGTACGTTCCGAGTTCTTTAAACAGAGTCATTGCCTTTTTGTAGTCGCCGCCGTCGTAAAGTGAAACAGCGTTGCTGTACTTGTTTTCGGTCTGCTTTGTGTCGCAGTCTGCTGCAAGACTTTTGCTGTCTTTGTAATCGCTTATGCTTAAAAACTTTTCTTTTGCAGCAGCGTAGTCGTATTCGTCGTAAAGCGACACCGCCTCGCTGTATGTGCGGGCAACAACCACAACGTTTTTGTAGTAAACCGAACCGATTACCGCTACGCACAAAACAACAACCGAAATTATTAAAAGTTGTTTTTTATGCTTTATATTCTTTAGAGCGTCAAGCTTCATAAGTTCACATCCTTATAATAATTATTATAACATAATTACCGTATTGTTTCAATGCGTATTTACCGGCTGACTTTATGTAGCCGCAAGTTTGATTTAAATCTTCCACTGTGCTGAAAAATATGCTATAATGCTTACATAGTAAAAAGTTTGGTTTACAGTGCAGGTGAGCAAATGTATGGCTAAAAAAGAAAACGAAAAATCAAAACACAGTACCGCCGCAAATTGCGAAATACCGGACGGTGCAATCAAGAGCAGAAGCACTTTTATATCCTCAAAAAAGCTCGAGACAGCCGTTGCAATTCTTCTTGGAATAGCAACGCTTTTGTCGGCGTGGGCTACGTGGATTGGCACCCTTCACAGCGGCATACAGTCAATTAACTTTACAAAAAGCAACAATATGGCGTCAGAGGGTACCGCAGAATACAATCTGGGCTTGCAGCTTTATCTTTCTGATTATATGGCGTGGAATACGCTGAGGGACTATTACTACGAACTCGAAGCCGCAAAGGATGGCGGTGACAAGGCTAAGGCAGAACTTATCACTAAAAAAATTGAAGAATTCAAAAAACAGAGCATAAGCGAAATGCTTGCCGAGGGAATAGAATGGTCGGAGGAAAACGGCGAAGACAATCCCTTTAATATGCCCGGTATGACTGAAAAATATTTTGTGTCGGCACAGGACAAGGTTGACGAGTCACGTGAACTTCTCGAAGAGGGAAAACGTGACAATACAAAGAGCGACTCTTACCGCCTTGTAACCGTATTGTTTTCGCTTACGCTCTTCCTGCTTGGTATAGTCGGAACGTTTAAGAATATGCCAAACCGTTTAACCGTTCTTTCAATCGCTGTTGTCGTTTTGATTGTCGCCGTTATTTATATGTGCACAATACCGCTGCCGACGGGCTTTCGGAATATGAATTTCTTTGATTTTAATAAATAACTGATATTGTGCCGCTCACCACACAAATTGCCCTGTTCGAATCCCACATAAAATCATAACCACCTTGTCTTAAAGTTCAGGGCAGCTGTAATTGCAAACAATAATATTATAAAGGAAAACGAAAATATGTCTAAAAATATTTCAGATGCTGTGCAAAGTAGGGATTCTATACCGGTTTTTTTCAGTGCAGATAACAATTATGCGGTGCAGACCTATATTGCTATTTTTTCAATGATGTATAACTACAAGGGTTCGTTGGGTGTCAACGCTTATATTCTGTGCCCTGGCGGTTATTCTGAAAAAAATATGGCACTTATCAATTCACTGAACGACAGGTTTAATAAGTTAAGCATTACCGTACTGAATATGGACGACAAGTACGAAAATGTGGAGATTCCACAAACATATATTTCAAGTGCCGCAATGTACAGACTCGAGATTCCCAATATTGTTGATAATGTGCTCAATATTCAGATTGACAAGTGTATCTACCTTGACTGTGATTTGGTTGTGGAAGGCGATATTTCAGAACTTTATAACGAGGATATAAGCGGTTATTTTATAGGCGGAGTTGCAGACCCTCTGCAGTTTTATAAAAAGTATAATAAGCACGCACAAAGAATCGGCATTCCCAATCTCAAGCAGTATATCAACAGCGGCGTTATGCTTATTAATCTCAAAGAGATTAATGCCACTCCCGATGTCAGGGAGAAGCTTGAAAAAGCAGGGTTCAATGATGATATGATTTTCAAAGACCAGGATGCGATTAACTATGCATTTAACGGCGGAATTAAACTTTTGCCAATGAAGTATAATGCGTTCACCGTTGTAACCACAAGAAAAGACAAAGGCTTTATTAAAATCTACAGCAAAAAGAATATGAAAGAAGCACGTGAAAATCCGTTTATCGTGCATTATATAGGCAAATTGAAACCGTGGTTGTACAAAACAGAATATATGTCGGACAGATGGTGGAGATATGTAAAAATGCAGGACAGAAATATTCGGCGTGAATACATAAAACCGTTTGTTAAGGAAAACCGTCGTATGTCGTTTATGGACACGCAGTTGCTTGCAATCAGGGGCAGGCTCAAAAGTACAGGTCGCTACTACGATTTAATCAGAGAGAAGAATAAATATATTCTGAAAATCGATGAACGTCTGAAAAAATACGATCCCTGAAAAAACAACCATACCACTGATGTGGTATGGTTGTTTTTGGCGGAGACGGTGGGATTCGAACCCACGAGCCCGTTAAGGCTAACGCATTTCGAGTGCGCCCCGTTATGACCACTTCGATACGTCTCCATATTTACTTAATTCGCAAAGTGCTTGCAACTGAAAACGTACACAAACGGGGAACCCCGTTATGTCCTGTTGCGGTGCCCAAAATTTGTTTCGGCTTGGAGCGCCGACAAATTTTGACCGCTGCCACTCCTTATTGCTCGCTTCATCTGCCGCAGGCAGTGCTCGCAAACGTCCCCACTTCGATACGTCTCCGTATTCAATTGCTGAATTATTGTAACAAAATAAATTATATTTGTCAATTACTAAAATATATGTTATTATAGATTTATTCTGTTATATAGGAGAAAACTATGGTTGCAATAATAGATTACGGTGCAGGTAATCTGCAAAGTGTAAAAAAAGCACTCGACTTTTTAGGTTGTGAAAGTGTGATTTCGGGCGACAGCAAAGTTATTGACTCCGCCTCACATATTATACTTCCCGGCGTAGGTTCGTTCGGCGACGCTATGGAGAGTATACGTAAAAACAATCTTGAAGATACAATCAAACGTGCCGCTGACGGCAGAAGACCTTTTCTCGGAATATGCCTTGGTCTGCAGCTGCTGTTTGAAAAGAGCGAGGAAAGTCCTGACGTTAAAGGGCTCGGCGTGTTTGACGGCAGCATTACTCTTATTCCCAAAAGCCAGGGGCTTAAAGTACCGCATATGGGTTGGAATTCCGTTACCGTCAATCAGAAGTGCGGCATTTTTGACGGTATTTCGGACGGTACATATTTTTACTTTGTTCACTCGTTTTATCTCGGCAACGCCGACAGTTCGGTAGTGGCTGCCACCACTTACTACGGTACCGATATTCAGTGTGCGGTGCAGCGTGGTAAGGTTGCGGCAACTCAGTTCCACCCCGAAAAAAGCGGGGAGGCAGGACTCAGACTGCTTAAGAATTTTATAAGGGAGGGTTAGCCTTGTCGCATTCAAACCAAACAAGCCTTAAATCACATATTTCACATCACAAGTATGTCTGTAGAAAAGAACTGACAAAATGCACGCAAACCATGTGATTTAAGGTGCAACGCAGTTCTGAGTAGGTCATTTATCGTAAAGACAAGGCAATTTGGCACAGCAAGGCTTGTGCCTTACAAGACAAATTAACGCAGTATTTGCGGGAAAGGAGCACTCTGAACCCTGTTTGGTTCGAGTGTGATAAGGCTTATGTATGCAAAAAGAATTATACCCTGCCTTGATGTCAAAAACGGCAGGGTTGTAAAGGGCGTTTCGTTTGTGGATATTCGTGATGCAGGCGACCCCGTTGAGTGTGCTAAAATATATGACAAAGAAGGTGCCGACGAACTTGTGCTGCTTGATATTATGGCGTCGCACGAGGGAAGGGGAACTATGCTCGACATTGTTGAGCGAGTTGCCGACTCGGTTTTTATTCCGTTCACGGTAGGCGGCGGAATTACGACCACCGACGATTTTAAAGAAATTCTGCGAGCAGGAGCTGATAAGATTTCGGTAAACTCTGCAGCGGTACGCAACCCGCAGTTAATTAACGACGCAGCGTATAAGTTTGGTTCGCAGTGCGTTGTGTGTGCAATCGACGCTAAGCGTCGGGACGACGGTACATTTGAGGTTTATCTTAACGGCGGCAGAGTGCCTACGGGCATTGATGCAGTTAAGTGGGCAATGGAGGCAGAGAGCAGGGGAGCAGGAGAAATTCTGCTTACCTCTATGGACCAGGACGGGCAAAAAACGGGATACGATATAGAACTCACAAAAGCGGTGAGCGAAAACGTGGGTATTCCCGTAATTGCGTCGGGCGGTGCAGGTAAGGCAGAACATTTTACTGACGTGCTGACCGACGGCAAAGCCGACGCTGTGCTTGCTGCAAGTCTGTTCCACTTCGGAGAACTGCCGATACCTCAACTAAAAAAGTACCTGCACGAAAACGGTATTTCCGTAAGAATATAACTTTGCATTTGATAAAAAAAGACTGTCCGTAGGATACTCTACGGACAGCCTTTTTTGTTATGATTAGTATTTAACTTTTACAGCCTTGCCACCGCCGTATACGGTCTTTGTTGAGAATTTGCCGTAAGCACGAACTCTGAATGTAGAGGTGCCCTTCTTGACGGTTAATTTGCAAGACACGGTGTCTGTGTTCTTAATAGTCTTAACAGTCTTCCACTTGCCGCCTACGTACTGCTGTACCTGGTAGCCTTCGCCCTTTTTAACCTTGTTCCAGGTAAGGGTTGTTGTACCGTTTGCAACCTTGGAAGCCTTTAGGGTTGTAACAGGTGATACAACAAGTTTTGTGGTAGCACTGATTTCTATGTTTTCCTCTTTAACTACATAGTAAACAGTGTTAGTGTTCTTAGCAATCACCTTGTCGCCTGCCTTGATGTTTGTAACAACATAACCCGGGTCGGTTGCGACTTTAACTTCAACCTTGTCGCCGTAATTGAAGTAGTAATCGTCAACGCTTGAAACGTAGCCGTGTTCGATGTAGCCCATATCAAGAGTTGCGTAGTTGTTGTTTGTAACAAGAACGTAACCTACGCCGGACATTTCTTCGTCGTCCGGATAATCATCGTCGTCGCCAAAGCTGATGTCCTCAATTGAATCACCCATAATTCGAGCGAGTGCACCTACCGATACATCTTCGTCAATATCCATAATTGACTGCTCAGGGAAGCCGATGAATCTGCCGGGTACTGTTGTACCTACGATTTTAGGCTCTTCGAGTGAATTTCTGAACGAACGCTTGTTGATATTGATTGAGTCACTGTCCGGATTGTAGATAAATGTGTCGCCGATGCCGTACATATACGGACCGTTAACAAGAATTCCGTTGTAACCGTAACCAAGGTTGCCCTGATACAGATTAATAATTTTTCCGTCAGTGAGCTGGAGCGTTATAACCGAGTCGTCGCTCTCGAGCTTGGTCTCGGATGTTTTCCAGTTCTTGCCGTCAAATACAAGTATGCTCGGGAACGTGCCTTCGTCGTTCATACCAAACATACCCACAAGTTTATCTTTGTACTGAATAAATCTTGCACTTGCTCTGCCTTCAGGAAGAGTAGTTTCAATTTTTGTGAAAGATGATGTTGACGCATCGTATTTGTAGATAGCATTTGAGCAGGTATGAGTGTCGTAAATATCATATCCGCCAATAAGATAAATTGTTCCGTTATACACGGCAAGCGAAGAACCGTTGAATGATTCGTCAGGAATTTCGGCAAGCTTTGTTGTTGCACCTGTGTTGATATCGTAACGTACAAATGCAGTTTCGTAGCCGATTGTAGTGCCTGAGTATTCAGACATAATATCTTCAAGCACTGTCATATAAATTGCTTTACCGCAGTAAACAGCAGAAGTAACTGTGTAGTTGCCGCTTTCAAAGAACTCTGTAGTGTCAATCATACCAAGTTCGGAATATTCATAAGTTTTATCCCACTCGCTGTATTTAGCCGCACCAACCGAACCTGTAGGTGTTACAAAGTATGCGTTGCTGCCGCCGGGAACTGCAATTGTGCCGTAAGCGTCGGGTACGCTTTCAATCTTGAACTGACCGAATGAAGGCTTATTCGAAACAAATGTCTGATATGCGTCCGAACCTTCGCCGTTAGTAACTTTAACTTCAATCTTCTTTGTGCAGTAGTTGTTGTCTTTGACTGTGATAAGGTTGTTTTCTGTAGAAATAATCTCTGCGTCTTCGTCATTAACGGTTACGCTTGTGATGTTTCTGAAAGAACCTTTTATAGCAATGTCGCCGTTTTCGTCGTAGTTAACGTCAGTAATCATCGGCGGGATTTTTTCAACGTCGCTCAAATCAAGCACTTTGGCATTTTGAGTTTTGCCTTCAAGAGATGCCGAATATCTGCCCGAATTTTTAATCATATTGATTATGTCAAGCGTGCTTGCATCGGGATGAGCATTTTTGATAAGTGCAGCAGCACCGGTTGCGTAAGGTGTTGCCATTGATGTGCCGTTGTAGAAATCGTATTTTCCAAAATCATCGGCACTTGCAGTCTGTGAACTGATTGCAAGATCATCGATTGTAATAGTTGTGTTGGGTTCATAAACCGTAACAACGAACACAAGCTTTCTGTCGGTGTCTTTTTTGTACTCAACATCTTCACTGTCGGTGTCAATGTCAGCAAACGAGTGATCCCAATAGTTGTCAACTTTTGTTCCCCAGAGAATACCGTTGTATTCATATTTGCGGAGCACCTCAGTTGCACTTGTGCTTGCAGGAACGTCATAAATCGGACATTCATAGTAGTTGTTACCTTTACCCATAACGCTTATGGAGTAATCCTTATCCTTGTCGGCAACGGTAAACGGAATTTCAAAAGCAAAAACTTTAGCGTCGTCTTCCGGGATTTCGTCATTGAAGGTAATTTTTAGTGCCTTGCCGTCAAGACCAAAACCGTCAACCTGTGTAATTTCGTAATCTGTGATGTTGTTGTAGTCTTCGTCGTCAAGTTTAACGTTGACAGGATAACCGAAGTCGCCCTCGCTTACGGTGCCGTTATAATCCTGATTATATGCACAGAGTTCCTGTTTCTGCTCAGCAGTATAAAGCGTCGGGTTAAAGCAGTTGTAAGATACGGACGAAAGAATATCTGCACCGGGAGCAGCGATGTCTACTAATTTGTCGCTGTAGTTTGAAAAGTCAGCGAGTTCGTCGTTTTCGTTAGAAGCTGCAACGGTAATACAGTATTCGCTTTCGCAGCACGCAGGGACTGTGTAGTATTCCTCATCAAAGAAGAAACCGCTTCCTGTCTCACCGATATCTGTGCTTTCGTTGCCTGCGGCAACAAAGGTGATAACGCCCATCTCGCCAAGCTGGTCATAAATACTGTCAAGCAGCATCTTTTCTTCGCTGCCGCCCATGCCTCCCCAGGAGTTGTTGCAGGCTACAACATTTGTACCGAGCTTAACTGCTCTTTGCAGATACTCATAAGCAGCAAGTGCGCCTTCTGTTGTACCGCCGCCATCTGAATCAAGGAACTTGAGTCCCATAATCTTAACGTTGGATGCGTTAATACCGCTTATACCCTCGCCGTTGTTTGCCTGTGCTGCAATAATACCGGCACAGTGTGAACCGTGACCGTTGTCATCGTATGGCTCGCCGTTATTTATTGTGCCGGTAAAGTCCATACCGTGTTTGCCAAGCAATTTTTTACCGTAAGGGTTGTTCCATACAACGTCCTTGAGGTCGGGGTGGTTCCAGTCGATACCTGTGTCTACAATTGCAACAACCTGCTCTTCTTCTGACTTTTCAGCGTCTTTCCACAAAGCGTCCGCATTTGTGTCGTTGCCTGCAGTGGAGAAGTTCTGACCTGTGTTGTCAAGAGCCCACTGGTACTCGCTGTATGTATCGTCTGTAATAGACGATGCCTTTACCTTGTAGTTAGGAAGTGCGTACTTAACGGCATTGTTCTTCTTAACCTGAGCGAGCATCTGCTTTGTGGTGAGTGTGCCTGATTTAAGCACAACTGCGTTAACACCGTTTTTTGCAGTGCCAAAGGTAAATGCGTTTTTCTGCTTAAAGCTGCTTCCGTAAGCAGTCTTGGTAGCAGAAGCCTTTAAATATTTTTTATCTGCGTTGTCTTTAAGAACAACAATAATTTCGCCTTCAACATAGTATTTGTTTTCGGCGGTCTTGGCAAATGCTGCACTCGGAATCATAAGCGATGTAATAATCATCACTGCCGAAATAAGTGCGGCAAGAGCCTTTTTGAAGTGAAGTTTCATTTTGCCATCTCCTTACTTATATTAACTTCGATAATATTTTAACACTATACTGTATTAAATACAATATACAAATTATTAAGATTTTGCTAAGAATACAAAAAAGGCGGAGGAGTCCTCCGCCTTAATAGTTTTACTTGCTCCACTTAAGAGCCTTTATGCTGAAACCGAGCGTTGCGTCAAGCTGGTTTTTCTGAACTATCGCTTTGACTTTTGATATGTCGCCCGCACCCGTAACCTTTGCAGTTACAAGGTAGTAATTGTTGTTGCCTATAAATTCAATTTTTTGAATCTGAATATCCTGCTTTTTGCTTTCAAACTGCGATATTGTAAACGAGTCGCTGGCAGCGTTGTAAACCAGATTGTCGTTATCAGAATCGTTATTGACTTTGGTCTTAAAGTTTACAACAGTCTGACCGAAGTACTTAAACAGGTCAAGCACAATTGTACCCGAAGCATATGAATTTGTGCTGAATCCTTCACGCCTTGCCATCCACAGTGCTGCGTGAGCCGCAATGTTAATCGGCACGCCCTTTGCGTTTTCGTAATTGGCTTTGTAAAGGTAAGGAACCTCAAGCATATTTTTAATTGTTTGCTGGTCTTTGCTTGAAAATTCAACAGTGCCTTTTGAGTTCTTTTCTGCGTCGGCAATTGTCGGAACTTTATCCTTGGTGTAGGGAAGGGTGGTAAGTTCTTTTTCGGTAGTAGCCTCTTTGCCGTTTGTTGTAGCCGTAGTGGATTTGGTAGGCTTTGTCGGCTTGGTAGTTTCTTCTTTTTGTGTGGTTTTATTTTTCTTTGTTGAAAGCTCAATGTCGGGCTTTACGGTAACGGGGTTGCCGTTTTTGTCGGTAACAGGTTCGCCGTTTTCGTCAATAACCACGGCAATTGTCTTGCCGTTTTCGTCAAGTTCGTACCTTACGTTTATTTCGGTAGTAAGCACTTCGCCGTTTTTGTCGGTAACCTTTTCACCGTTTGCGTCTGTAACGTCGGCGTACTGAATACCGTACTCGTTGTCAGCAGATTCAAGTCCGCCCTCTGCAGGTGCGGTAGTTTCGGTGTTGCCGCTGTTTTTACAAGCAACAAAAACAGACGAAACAAGTACTGCAAGTGCAATAAGTATGACAATTGCTCTTTTCAAAAATAACACCTCTCATCAGACGTTTTTTGCATTTGTCTCTATGGCAATTATATATTTTTTGAATAGAATTGTAAATACTCATAACACAAAATGAACAAATATTTTACGATTAATTCATAAAATTAACATAATTTGTGGTATTATAAATACATATTATAACATTAGTATTTACGGAGATATTATGAAACAGTCAAAAAAAATTGCCCTTTCGGGAATGTTTGCAGCACTTCAGACGGTGCTGCTCTGCCTCGGCGGAGTTATGTGGGTGCTGTGCTATACCGCACCAATGATATGCGGACTTATTATGATAATACTGAGGGACAGTGCAGGCACAAAGTATGCCCTTACCGTTTACGCCGTGTGCAGCATTATCGCAGTGCTGTTTATACCCGACAAAGAGTGTGCCTTAACCTATATTTTCTTCTTCGGCTACTATGCAATTATACGTGACAAGTTTGAAAAAATGCCAAAGGCAGTGTCGCTGCTACTCAAATTTTTGCTTTATAATATTACAATTGCAGCGTCGCAGATTATACTTGTATATGTTTTTGCAATACCGTTTGAAAACGAGCTCGGCAGATGGACAATCCCTGTGTTTGCTGTGCTGTTTAATATAGTTTTTGCTTTATATGAGTTGCTGTTTCCACGTGTTGTGACACTGTATTTTTCAAAGTATAAAAGCAGAGTAGATAAATTATTAAAATAATTCCTATTAATTTAGTATGAAAAAGGTTGACAAGTTATTATTAATGGTATAAAATCTCTATTGAATTAGCAAATGCTTACTGATATCAAACGCTTACGGAGATATATATGCAACAGTATGACGTAACAGGTATGAGCTGTGCCGCATGCTCAGCAAGAGTAGAAAAGGCAGTCAGTTCAGTCGAAGGTGTAAGTTCGTGTGCGGTGAATCTTCTGACCAATTCAATGGGGGTTGAGGGCACCGCAACGCCGCAGCAGATTATCAAAGCCGTAACCGACGCCGGCTACGGTGCCTCGCTTAAAGGTACAGAGCAAAAAGCGGCACAACCCGACGAACTAAAAGACACTGAAACACCGAAAATTCTAAAAAGACTTATAGCTTCGGTTATATTCCTTCTGCCGCTGATGTATGTGTCTATGGGACATATGATGTGGGGCTGGAAACTACCGCCGTTTTTCGACGGCAACCACGTTGCAATGGGCATACTTCAGATGCTCCTTGCAGCCATAGTTATGGTGATTAATCAAAAGTTTTTCATCAGTGGATTCAAGGGCGTAATCCACCGCTCACCCAATATGGATACTCTCGTGGCACTCGGTTCGGGTGCGTCGTTTGTTTACAGCACTGCAGTGCTTTTTGCTATGACAAAGGCACAGCTTGACGGTAATACAGACGCCGTAATGAGCCATATGCACAACCTCTATTTTGAGTCGGCAGCGATGATACTGACCCTTATAACAGTCGGCAAAATGCTCGAAAGTTATTCAAAGGGCAGAACAACCGACGCACTCAAAGGGCTTATAGGACTTACCCCGCAGACCGCCGTTTTAATAAAAGACGGCAAAGAGGTAACAGTCCCTGTTGAAACGGTTCAGATAGGCGACATTTTTGCAGTCCGCCCCGGCGAGAGCATCCCGGTTGACGGCGTGATTACCGAAGGCGAAACTGCAATCAACGAGTCGGCACTTACGGGTGAGAGCATCCCCGTTGAAAAGGCGGAGGGAGACACCGTTTCAGCCGCAACAATCAACACGAACGGCTACATCAGATGCCGTGCCGTGCGTGTGGGCGAGGACACTACGCTCTCACAGATAATCAAAACTGTGAGGGAGGCGTCGGCTACCAAAGCACCAATTGCAAAAATTGCCGACAGAGTTTCGGGCGTGTTCGTACCCGTTGTTATGGCAATCGCCACCGCCGCATTCGTCGTTTGGCTTGCAGTCGGTCAGGAGTTTTCGTACGCACTCTCACGGGGTATTTCGGTACTTGTAATCAGTTGCCCGTGTGCTCTCGGACTCGCAACTCCCGTTGCTGTAATGGTGGGTAGCGGCAAGGGTGCAAAAAACGGCATACTGTTTAAAACCGCAGCGTCGCTTGAAGAAACGGGCAGAATTCAGATTGCTGCACTCGACAAAACGGGCACAATCACCAAGGGCGAACCCAGAGTCACAGATGTTATTCCAATCGCCGACATATCCGAAGATGAGCTTGTAAAAATTGCCTATTCGCTCGAAGCAAAAAGCGAGCATCCGCTTGCAAAAGCGGTTAACGACTACGCAGCCGAAAACGGTGCAAAACCGTACGAAACAGAGTCGTTCAAAGCAATCGCAGGCAACGGACTTTCTTCGCAAATCGGCGGTGTTACCTACCTTGCAGGCAGCAAAAAGTTCATATCGGGCAAAGCCGACGTTTCAGACCTTGTACGCAGCAGGGCAGACGAGCTTTCAACCGACGGCAAAACACCTCTGTTTTTTGCAAAAGGCAGTGAACTTCTTGGCATAATCGCAGTTGCCGACGTGGTAAAAGAGGACAGCGAAAAGGCTGTACGTGAACTGCAGAATATGGGTATTAAGGTTGTTATGCTCACGGGTGATAACCGCAACACCGCAAATGCAATCGGCAAAAAAGTCGGCGTGGACGCAGTTATTTCTGACGTTCTGCCCGACGGTAAGGAAAGCGTGATTAAACACCTTTCGCAGTACGGCAAGGTTGCAATGGTGGGTGACGGTATAAACGACGCTCCCGCCCTTACAAGAGCCGATATAGGCATCGCAATCGACGCAGGTGCCGATGTTGCAATCGACGCAGCAGACGTTGTGCTGATGAACAGCAGACTGTCCGACGTTTCGGCGGCTATCAGACTCAGCCGACAGACGCTCACAAATATTCACGAAAATCTTTTCTGGGCGTTTATCTATAACATTATAGGCATACCGCTTGCAGCGGGACTGTGGGTGCCGATTACAGGCTGGACTCTCAGCCCTATGTTCGGTGCAGCTGCAATGAGCCTGTCAAGTTTCTGCGTTGTATCAAACGCACTGCGGCTCAATCTGTTTAAGCCGTTATCCGCAAAGCACGACAAAAACAAAAGAGCGGTAACGCTCGATTTAAGTGAATTTATAAATAATTCCGGGGAGGAAAAAGTTATGACAAAAACAGTGAAAATTGAAGGTATGATGTGTCCGCACTGCGAGGAGGCAGTCAAAAAAGCGATGGAGGAATTTCCTCAGGTTGACAGTGCAGATGTGAGCCACGAAAAAGGCACGGCAGTCCTGACTCTTAACGCAGAACTCGACAACGACGAGATTAAAAAAGCAGTAGAGGCAAAGGACTACAAATTCATTTCTGCAGAATAAGCAAAAAACAGTTCAACTGAACCTCAGTTGAACTGTTTTTTTTTACTGCATATTTGCTTTTGCTTTTTGGCGTTTTTTTAGGCGTACCTTTATTACTATAAACAGCACAAGCAGTGCAAGTACAACTGCGTCGGCAATAATTAAGTACTTCATAATATTGTAGTTTACAAGTTTGCCTTCACCGTTTTCGCTCGCCTTATAAATCTTGTCATACTTGCCGTCGCCGTCTTCATCAACCTTCAGTACCGAGTAATCGGAAACGGCGGCAACAGTGGATATTTCGGTTTTCTTCGTGATTTCAATGTCGCTGAAATCACGTGTGTCGGTGTAGTTGCCTTCCTCGTCCATAAAACCGATGCTGTAATCCATCTTGCCTTTACCGTTGCCTTCAATTTCTATTTCGTAGTCAACGCCCTCTTTAAGACGTAGAATTTTAATTCGGTTGTCGTTTTTGCCGTGGCTTTCGCCGTCGGAGTCCTCGTAGTCTTCACCGTCGGAGTTTTCCTCGCTGCTGTCTTCGAACGAAAGTGAGCCGAACCCCGTACGGGTGTTGAGTCCCGATTCTTTTGACGACAGTGTTTCGCCGTCATATTTTACGGTAACGTCAACGGGGCAGGCGATACGCACATAGATGTATTTTTTGTTGTTAAGCTGCTCTGCAATATCATCAAAGAAATAAACAAGGTTGTCCGCATCGTCAACGTTGAAGTAGTAACTTGAGTCGGTAGCGATGCCTCGCATTAGGTCCTGTGCCTCCTGAGACGAACCGTCACCCAAAGCACTGAAAAATCCGAGCGTGTAGATTATAATGCCTTCATTTTTAATCTTGTCTGCAAAGTCAATAAGCTCCTGACCCTCTTTGCCTGCATTCGGCATACCGTCGCTCATAAGAAGAATAATTTTTTTCTTAGCCTTGCTGTTTTTCAGCATCTCATACGCTTTACGCAGTCCGTCTTCGGTGTTGGTGCCTCCGCTCGCATAAAGCTCATTTATAGTGTTGTTAAGATACTTTTTGCTGTTTGAAAGTTCTGACGTTTTTTCCGCCTCACTTTCATATGTTACAATTCCTACGCCTGCGTCCTTTTGCAGCACAGTGTCAACAAACTTTGTTGCGGCACGTTTTGTTTCGTCAATAGGCAACTGACCGTTTTCGCCCTGGTCTGCCATACTGCCCGAAACGTCAAGAGTAAGAACAACATCACGTTCCTCAGAGGTGTAGTACGATGCGTCGGCGTCTGCCTTAACGCCCTCGAGTTCGTCAATTTTCGCCTGCACGCACTTGGCGTAGGCAACCGCACCGTTGTAATTCGGATGCATGGAGTACGCACTCGGCATAACCACGTTTTCGTTAATGTCCTGGTCTTCTGCACCGAACATCACGGGATTTATGTAATTGTCGTCGGAGTACGCACCGTGTCCTTCAAATTCGTCAGCAACACGTACAAAGTGAACATTCTCAAGCCCTGTTTCAAGGATTCTGCAGTTTATTGCGTCGTTAAACTGCATTACTGCATTATTTATTACGTTTGAGTCATTCTCATCAAAAAGGAATCCTGAGCCTTTTGGGTCAAGCAGACACGGATAACCGGTAACAAGTATCTGAGCCTTGCCGTCAGTTTTTTCAGAAATTGATTTATAGGTTTCTTTCAGTTTGTCACCGATTCCGTTCTTTTTGTAAAAATCGGTCCATATATCGTTTATCATTGTTGACAGACCGTTAGGGTCAATAAAGTTAGTTGCAGCCTTTGTAACAATATCCGTAAATTTTGCGTCGTTTCCGCCGATTGAAAGTGTTACATAGTCAACACTGTCACCGAGTTTGTCAAGTGCGGTAATCTGCGGTTCAAGGTCGTAGTGCTTTTTGCCACCACGGGTGCAGTCCTTACCCTGACTGCTATTGAGTATGTTTGCGGTTGTTGCACCCGACGCCGCAACAAAATACCAGTGAAACTCATCGTCAGTTGGCTTTTTGATATTGTTTAAATCAGAAACGTCTTCTTTGTAATCGCTTAAAGTGTCGTAATCCATATCGGGTAGTTGAAGCATACCCGACCAGCTATGCTCCGACCTGTGTGCAGACCACTCTTTGTTAAGCGATTCAAATCCGTAAAAGTCTTCAATGCCTTCGCCCGACGCATACGAGTCGCCCATAGATACTACTATTCTGCTGCTATGGATTTCTTCTTCATCATCTGCCGAAACAGAAAACGGAAACGAAAGCATAACTATTATTATGCACATCAGCAGAGCAAGTATGCGGGAAACGTTCAATTTTGTATCATTCCTGTTCATAAATCAACGCTCCTATATCTGTTTCATCAAGTGCTTTTGAAGTGATCTTTTTAATCTTGATAAGTTTAACAACGTTATCATTTGGCACAGTTTCATAGAATGTAGCAGTAACGTTATCAAAACTTGTCATAGTGTCTTTTTCGGACACATATATCGCAACACCCTCATCGTTTTCTTCAAAATTGTAAGACATAGGGTACGCCATAACTCTACCGTTAACTGAAATAATCAGCCATATGTCGTTGTTTGCACTTCTGTAATATGTTTGGTACATCGGGTATTTTTTGCTATCAGACGCACTGACCGCACTGCCTGAAGTTTTGCCGTCCGCAGTGTATAAAGCAGTTATATCGCTCTGCTTAAATCCTCTGCCTGTAAGGTCTTTGTAAGCCTCGGCACCGGTCTGTATAGTCTTTGACTCGTCAGCCTTAATTTTTGACTTTATGTCGGCATTGTCGCCAAAGAAGTCGTCTGCGTTTTTGGGGTCAACCTGAAAGTCCTCAGCCTTGTGAGTGTCAACATATGTTGTGGTTTCTGCCTTTTCGTCGTCTTTTGCGTTTTCACCTTTGTCCGTTTCTTCAGACTGCTCAGACTGGGAGGAGCTGCTCTTGGTGTGATGCTCGGTGAATGGGCTGTCAATTATGTCAAAATGAATAAGCAGCACAAGTGCAGTGGTGAGTATTATAAACGTCGCAGTCAGTATGAGTATAATTTTTGTAAGAACTCGCTGCGTTTTTTTTGGTTCCTTTGGCTTTTTCTGCTGAGGGGCAGGGGATACTTGCTGAGGATTATTCTGCTGAGCCTTGTTATAATTCGGGGCTCCGCAGTAGGGGCAGAAAGACGCATTGTCGTCATAATCCCTGTTGCAGTTGTAGCATCGCATAGATTTTCTCCTTACATAAAAATAACATTATACAGCGGTTGCCCGCCGTATAATGTTAAGGGGTTTAGTCGTTATCTGACGGGTTTATTTCAATTTTACCGCCGTGGTTTGATGAGCCGTAACCGATATAACTCTTGCCTGGGTTAAGTTTTACAGCCTTGCCGTCGGTTGTTTTAAGAACAAGTTTTTTATTCTCAACACTCCATTTAATATCAACAGCAGTACCGTTTGAGAGGATTTTGCCCTCGCCGCCCGAAAGGTTGTAGTTACAGTAGGTCTCGCCCTTGCCGCTGCCTTTGTAGTTTTCTTTTACAACGTACTCGGTTTCATCAAGCAGGAAAATCAGGTTTTCAAACCTGAGGTCAGCCTCGCCGTAACTTGAGTCAAAGTCCTCGGTTGTATACTTCTTTGAGTCAGTGTCGTAGTAGAACTTGCCGACCTTCGGGCATTTGCCCGATGAGTAAACGTCAGACCAGGTGAAGTGTACGCTTGTTGCCTTTGTTGAAGAAAGGTCCTGAACCTCGTTGTTAAACTCGAGAATAGAGAATTTTGAAGTGTCTATTGTGGTGTTGAATTTGTTGCTTTCAATAAGTTCCGGAACGTTTTCACCGTTGAGGTAACCCGTGTGTTCGACTGTTGAAGTTCTTGAATAATCTCTGCCGAAGATCTTGCCGTCTTCTGCGTAAGAAAGAAGGTTAACGTGGTCAACGTTGTCGCTCTCGAATACGCTGTCAGCACCTACGTAGTCGCCCTTGGATTTTGAAAGTCCTGCGTGGATAAATATGCTGTCAAACAGCTGGCTGAATCTGATGAACGGCGGTCTTGCCGAACGAGCAGGTCCTACCTGTGACGGTACGTTTGTGTAGTCTGCAAAGAACAAGAGCGTTCTGGTTGAGTACTCGCTCTCACCCTCAAGAACAATGTCCGCCTTGTTCATTCCCCACTGGGGCCTTACGGATTCGGTGGAGTATTCGTTTTCAACAACAACCGCAACCGGTCTTTTTGTGAGTGCAGCCTCATTGTAACCGTCTTCGCCTGTAAGCGGATTGATTGCACCACGTTTTTCGTCTTTTGTGAATACCTCTGTTGCGGGAAGCGGAACAGTCGGGTTGGTTGCGTCGCCCTTCTTTGCAACAACGCCAAAGTAAACGCCAATAAGTATTGCAAGCAGAATTACCGCCGAAACAATAATCACAAGCGGCTTTTTGCTTTTGCTTTTCTTCTTTGGCTTATCTTCTCTCGACTCGTCACTGTAAGTAATTCGCTCGCTGTCGCTGTGACGGTTTGTCAAAAATGCGTCGTCATTGATACCGAAATCGGTAGTTTTAGCTGTTGGTGTTACAGTTCTTTCAACAGGCTTGACCTCCTCTTTCGGTGTGTCAAAACTGAATGTGTCTGCAGTATTGTTATCTTCTGATTTTGAACGGTTTTTAATCTCATTCAGAATTTCGTCAAGTTCTTTATCGCTCATAGTGTTTTCCTTCCTTGTAATATACTCGGACATTAACAAATCAACTAATTATATCATATTTCGTCAGGATATACATAAAAGTTACATAATTGTAATATCTTTGTACTATTTTATAATTTTTAAGTTATTATTTATATAGGCAAACGTAATTGACTTTTTTACAGCCTCGTGTATAATATTCAGTGAGAGGTGACGCTATGACTAAAACAATTCCTATGGTTATCACCAATGACACAATTCTTGTAAAAGAAAAAGAGGGCGACAGATTCATTGCCTTTAATATGCCGGGCATTTCGCCTGAGGTTAATATTCCGTTTTATCACGAGTTTGCAAAGCGGATTGCGGAGTGCCAGTATAACTTTAAAGAGTTTATCAAAAAAGAATACGGCAAAAAGCTTACCAAGTACATCCTTGCTATTATTATTCCCGACGACACAAGTGCGTTGGAAAGAATATTCATAAACGAGTTTTTTGTAAACAGCGGTGCGTGCAAGGCGGTTGCACTTATGAATATGGGACAGGCTCTGTCCAAAACGCACACAAAGTATATCAGCGTATCAAAGACAAAGCGTAATGTTGTTCTGCAGTATATCAACAATAACGAGGTGACTGTAAGCAAACTTTACGATTGCAGCAACTATAACGTAAAGCAGATTTACGAGGACGCCAAAAGGTTGCACATAGATATTGAATATACAGGCGTGCCTGTTTTTGTAAACAATATAAATATGAATATGGACGACTTCTTTGAACTCGGCGAGGTAATCAGTCCAAAGGATTTTCTTGATAAAATCGCCGCAATAGACGTTGAAAAATTATAGTTGAATAATTATAAAAAACGGGAGTGATTTAATAATCACTCCCGTTTTTTATATTATTTCTATTCAAATTTTCCCGCATGGTCAAACGGATAGTAGCAGAACTTTGCCTTGCCGATAATCAAATCTTTTTGCACAAAGTGAGTGGTAGTCCAGAAGCGTGAGTCAACAGAGTCGTTTCTGTTATCACCCATCACAAAATAACTGTCCTCGGGTACAACGTACGGTCCGTAGTTGCCTTCGGGCGGTTCAACCGTAACATAGTCCTCTTTAAGTTGCTCGGAGTTGCCGTCCTTGTCGGTGATATAAACAACGCCGTTAACTATGGTTACCGTTTCGCCTGGCAGACCGATTACACGCTTTATGAAGTATACGGTGTTGCCTTTTGCAAGGTCGTCGGGCGACTTGAAAATAACAATGTCGCCTCTTTCGGGTTCGTGAAATTTGTACTCAAGACGGCTTGCAATAATTCTGTCTTGCTCGTAAATGGTGTTGAGCATAGAGCCTGACGGAACTTTTGCGTTTGCAAACACGCAGGTTTTCAGTACCATAGCAATAACAAAAGCAAGCACAATCGGCAGCAAGAACTCAACAGCCTCACGGCCTTTGGATTTTTTCTTCACCTCGTTTTGTGCTTTTTGCTTGCCTTTTTCCATCTCATATCCAAGTTTTTCAGCATCTACAATTTCAACTTTTTTTATTTCATCATCAATGGCGAATTCTGTGCCGCAGTATTCACACGTTGCTTTTTTGTTGTTCTCATCAACTTTTATCGATGAGCCACAATTAGGGCAAGTTAATTCTAAAAGTTTCATTCTATTCTCCTAATAGTTACTTTGTAAATTTAAATATTACGCATTCAAACGGGTGCAGTGTGATGTCAATTTTGTCGCCGTAAGAATAGGTCTTGAGCGTTTCGGGAATAGTAACGCTGTAAACATTAACCCTGCTCACATCTTCAAGATTTTCGGGTACGCCCATAAGTTTGTTGAGCGTGAGGGTGAGGGGAGTTTTTTCTTCGGACGGGTTACGCAGTGCAATCACGCCTTCGCCGTTGTCAGTCCACGAAACAAAGCCGTAGATATTGCCTTCGTCCGGTCTGCCGCCGATAAATCTCGCATTTTTAAGAATGTGCTGACTCTCTTCTTTGAACTTCAACGCACGTGAAAGAGCCGCACGCTTGCTGTCGTCAAGTCCTGTAACAGACGGCGTAAGCATTACTTCGCCTTCGCCACGTACAACACTCCACATCGCAAATTTAAGGAATTCGTCGTTGCTGAGATTTAGACCGTTATCGAGTGTGAGCACCGTGCTGTCTGCGGGTATCTGCAGTGCGTTGTCGCACATCTGGTTATAGTACACGGCGTCCGTGTATGTCAGGCTTTTTTCGGGTTTTGAAACGTCGTCGCTGCCCGAGTTTATGTCAAACGTATTGTCGGCGTATGACAGGTCGCAAACCGTGTTAACCCACTGTCTCCAGAACGGCGAAACATTACTGTGGCAGCACAGGGTGATGTGCATATCGGGGTATGTGCTTCTTAGCCTGCTCACAAGTTCAGCCCTGCTTTCAAACAGGTCGTTCAGATAGTACATATCGTTCTTGCCGCCAACGCAGTGGTCGTGGCTTTCGTCGTTGCATATCGTTTTTTCCGATACGCCGAAATCAAGAGAAATACTGTCTATTGAATACTTGCCGATAAGTTCTGTAAGGTACTGAGCGAGCATCTGATTGTATCTCGCAGACGCCATACACAGCGTTTCGGATTCGGCGTTTACAAATCCGTTGCCTGCCTTCTGGATTTTTTTTGCGAGTTTTTTGCCGCTCTCGGCATTAAATCGTATGCCAAAGGCAGTATTTTCGCTGTCGCACATCGCCTTTACTTCTGTAAAGCCGTTCTGCCAGTTTTTGTTAAAATTCCAGAATTCTCCTTTTTCGTTAGCCCAGTCCTGATTCTGCATTTCAAACACAGAAATATCGGGCATATCGGGGGCGTTAAGATTTTTGAGTGAACCAACAGCGGCGTCGGCTACGGACTGTGCCGTTGCTTTTTTCTTTTGTTCTGTATGTTGTGTATATCCAAAACGCAGAGATGATGGGACGCTTATAGAATCAAGATATTCAAAAAACGCCTTCTGTACTGCCTGCATGGTGTTATCACAACCTCCGCCCATAACAGTAACGGGACATTTAAAATCCTTGCCCACATTCTTGCCGATGTAGTATCTTATTTGACCTGCACCGTGAATAATCTTGCAGTCAACCGCAGGGTTAACACAACCGAAAAACAGGCTGTCGATGTAAAACGGCTGACCGAGTGACGCCACAAAATCAGTCCCGTCCCTGTGAGTTTTAGGGTCAATTCCAAAATGTGTCTTGGAATTGATTATACCGATGTTTTCAAGAAATACACGGTCAATAATCTTGTCGTTATTCTGGCTTATTGAAATCTGCTTGCACACAGTATTGCCATCCCCGTGTACCCAGTATTCAACGGTTACAGTGGTGCCTTTATCCTCTGCAAAAACAAACTTCAGTTTGTCGTTTTCTTCGCTGCTCTGCATAACGGGCAACCCTTTTGACGATACCTCTGTGCCGTCAGTAAAGAACACAACAAATTCACATCCGTTACCGTCGGGAACAAATCCCATATCCGAATACTTGTTGTAAATCTGACTTGCATAAAAATTGCCGTTTGTAATTTTAAATTCACGTTTCAAGCGATTGCTTTCAAGTTTGAACATTATGTTCACCTCTGTTGGTTATATTTATAATTCTTCCTTAATATCCTCGAGAGCACGGGCCAACTGGTCGGGGCAGGAGGTACCCTTGAAGTTGCAGTCAATACCTTTGAGCGTGTCTATAACTTCGTCGATTTTTTTGCCCTTTACGAGAGCCGAAATGCCTTTAAGGTTTCCGTTGCAGCCGCCGAGGAACGATACACTGTTGATAGTTTTATCCTCTTCGTTGATGTCAATAGTAATCTGCCTTGCACAAACTCCGTTAGTGCCGTAGTTAAATTCCATAATCCATACCTCAATTTTTTTATCTATATTATTATACAGTTAAATTAACTATAATTCAATAATAATTTATTAATTTTAAAACCGTACCCCGACAAAACGGGGTACGGTCCGATTTTACTTTTTAACTGTAAGAGCTTTTGCCTTAGACCATGAACTGAAGTAGTTAACTTTGCTTACGGTTTTGTAAGTGCGTATGCGAACGTAGTACTTCTTTTTGCCCTTGAGTTTTGCGATGGTCTTTGCAGTGGTCTTGTTGCTTTTGATTGTTGCGGTCTTGGTAGTACCTGCAGTGAATTTAGAACTCGTAGAGTACTGAATCTGATAACCCGTAGTCTGAGTAGCCTGTTTTTTCCAAACCACTTTAAGAGTCTTTGACTTGGGAGAAGTAAGCTTGCTTACGGTAGTTCCCTTGGGGATAATCTTAAAGGTCTTTTTTATGCTGCCCGAGTAGGAGCCCTTGCCCGTAATTGTTATCGTGGCAGTGCCGACATTTTTGTTATCAGCGTAATTGAGCGTGTAGTCCGTGCCTTTTTTAAGCGTAACCTTGCCGCACTTCACAACGGGAGCGGGGGAAATAGCCTTGCCCGTGTAAACTTTGTTAGCAATTGCGGCAACGGTACATTTGCTGATGGCGGTCTTTTTAGTGGTAGATTCGTCAGGAATGATAACCGACGGAGTTTCCCAGTCGCTGCCCGAGGAGCCGCTTTCATCTTCGGATTTGTCGCCTGAAGGACTTACAGGAGTTCCCGAGCCAGGCTCTTCGTTGCCCGAACCGCCCTCACCCGAGCCCGAGCCCGATTGATTTTCGGATGAGCCGCTCGGAATCGGAATAATAGGTGTAGTACCTGCGTAAGCAACAATGCTGAAACTCATACACAAAATAACAATCGCCGATATAATCAGTAATGCGTGTCTGTTTTTCATAACTGTTCCTCCTCAAAAATTCCTGCATTTTTCATCGACTCAATGAGCCTGTTTGTGTCCTCGCTTGCTTTGTCAAGCGGAATTTTGTATTTGTCCGATATGCCGAATGCTATTTCCTGCACCGACATACCTTTTTGAATCATATCCCAGATATCGCTCGAGGTTTCGTTCATTTCAATCATAATGTTGTTTGCTTTGGCGAGTTCACCCGTAGTAACAACAAGGTATTTGTCACCTATTTTGCGTTTGACAAAACCGTTTTTGATTTTCATATAAGTCACCTCCGCATATCTCTCCGGATATATATTATAACAAATATTTTAAAAAAAGTCTACACTTTTAATTATTTTCATAAATATGAAAAAACTTCCGTACAATAATGTACAGAAGTTTACGGAATAGGAATAACAGGCGTTGTAACAGGCTCTTTTGAAGAAGTTGTATCTTCACTGTCGTCCTTTTTGTCGCTGCTGCTATTCTTCTTTGTAGTAGTTTCTTTTTTGTTGTTTGAGTTTGCGTTGCTGCTGTCAGTGCCGCTGCCCGAATCGTCGGGGTCAATTTCAATCACGTCAACGCCTTCTTCCTCGCCACCGTCTACCCGTTTGAGCGTGGTGCCGCTTTCAGAAGAGGATACCGAGGTTTTACCCTCGGTATCCGTTTTGTTTTCGGATTGAGCACTGCAGCCGATGCATATCACGCAAAGTGATAACAACAAAGCTATAATACTCAATTTTTTCATATCAATTAAAGTCCGAATGTACCCATTTCCCAAGCAGCAGAAACTCTGTTGAGAGTTCCTGTCGGTTCAGGTGGTGTGGGTTCGTCGCCTGATGCTGTAAGAACATCTTCGCAGTTTGCTATTACAACCTTAAATTCAGGCTCTTTGTATTCAAAATTCTTT
>SVQF01000024.1 GCA_015065445.1 Oscillospiraceae bacterium
CTGAAATAGTTTGCTTCTGTCCAAGCAGCAGCACGGTCATCCGGCGACACATAGTACCAGCCGGTGTCACGTGTATAGTTCATTACACCGCAGCCTGCAAACAGGCACTGTGAGGCAAAATTAGTACAGTCACCGCCTAAGTTTTCAAAATCATAATACTGCGGATTTCGTGCGTGAGCCCACATTTTTGCGTAGTCGCACACCGCTTTCCTGTTGTAATTAATAAAACGCATATATGTTCTCCTTTCGCAGAACATAATATGCGTTTTCGTTATTTAATATACGCCTTGTTTTTTATAGCGTCTGAACAGAACCAGATACACAACGGAACTCATAGCCCAGGTTATCGGGTAAATCCAGCACGTGAGCAGGAACTCGTGATACACCCGACCAATTGTCATAAACACAATAACTCTGACAGCACACCAGCAAATAAGCATTGTAAGCATTGGTGCAGTTGGCTTTCCGAGTCCTCGCATAATTGCTGAGGTGACATTTGAAAATCCGAGCAGGAAGAAGAACAGCGAGGTGATTCTTGCACGTGTTACGCCAAACTCCACTACCTGCGGGTCGCTGTTAAACGCCTCTATCAAAAGGGGTGCAAGGATAAACACAAGCACGCCGATAATCTCTATTGAAACTGCGGTTGAAAGCAGTCCGAACCTCATGCCTTTTTTTACTCTGTCTTTTTTGCCTGCACCGAGGTTTTGCGAGATATATGTTGACATCGCCATTGAAAAAGCAATAACCGGCAGAAATGCAAAACCTTCGAGTTTTGAATATGCACCTACACCTGCCATTGCGTCCTTACCAAACGAATTAACATAGGATTGTATCAGTATATTTGCAAGGTCTATGATTGAACCTTGTATTGCTGTCGGGAAACCAAAATGTACTATCTCTTTGACGGTTGATTTATGAAATCTTATTTTTTTGAACGAAACACGTATCATTTCATCGGTTTTAACAAGTCGCCTCAGTGACAATAGCATACTTACGAACTGAGAAATAATAGTTGCAAGGGCGGCACCGTCAACGCCCATTTTGAACACGGCAATAAAAACAACGTCGAGAATTACGTTGAGGAATGAACTTGTTATAAGGTACATCAACGGATGCTGAGAATCGCCGCTTGCCTGAAGGATTCCGACAAACGTATTATACATTATGAGTCCGCTGCAGCCGAGAAAGTATATTCTGAGATACAGAACAGCCTCGGGCAAGACCTCTTGGGGTGTACCCATAATCCGCAGCATTAACGGAGAAAACGCAACGCCGACAGCGGTAATCACCGCAGAGAATACAAGCCCCATTGCAACAGCCGTATGCACCGCTTTTGAAATATTTTCTTTATTCTGAGCACCTATTTCACGTGCGATTACAATTCCCGCACCCATAGAAAAGCCAAAGAAAAAGCCGATTACAAGAAAAATCAGCGTTCCTGTGGCACTTACGTCGGCAAGAGCACTGCTGCCGATTAGATTGCCTACAATCAGCGAGTCAACAGTGTTGTAGAGTTGCTGAAACAGTTGCCCTATAAATATCGGTATGGCAAACAGTATTATCTTTTTGGCAATACTGCCCTCTGTCATTAGGTTATCTTTTTTACTGAACAGTTTCATAACGGCAATTATTTTATCACATAATTATTAAATAGGCAACAAGATTATTGAAGTATTAAAAATGTAGTGGTATAATATATAAAATCACACAGGAGGTGTTTATTTGAATACTTACGGAACATATTTTGTCAACGATAAAAAAAAGCCGCTAAGATACGGTGAAATAAACCTTATAAATCCAAAGAGAGAACGTCTCCGTGGTGAACCTAAGCTTGAGGGAAAAGAGGCTTATCCCGTATTCTGCGGTTTTTGCGGCACCGACTATGCTCTTATGAAAATGGGCGAAAAGTGCGAACTGGACGAAAAATTCCCCGAAGGTGAAAAAAGACTTATCAACGGCCACGAAGGAGTAGTTTGGGTTCCGAGCGAAAACAGATTTGCAATTGTTCTCATCCGTGGTGGCGATAGTTTTGACCCCACACGCTTTACAGAGGATGAAACTTACTTTGAATACGGTTGCGATAAGGCGGACGGACTGTTTTGCGACAAGGATTATTTTAATCCGGATATGCTTCTGCATCTTCCAAAAAGATATGAAGGGCTTAACAAACTTCCTCTTACCGTTGCAAAAAGACTTGTTTTCAGTGACCCGTATGCATGTGCAATATTCCAGCACGAGCGTATGACTGACATTGGCGAGGCACAGAATTTCAGAGTAATTATGGCACGTGACAAGTGCGGCGAATCAGACGCCCGTCAAAAAGCAAAGAACGAGACTTTTGCTAAGACGGTTATATACGGACTCGGAACAACAGGACTGTTTATCGGTGACCAGATAAGGCGTAATCACCCCGACGCAAAAATTCTTTTTGTTGCAAGAAGCAGTGAGGACAGCGACAAAGTTAAGTTTGCAAAAGACGTAATCAAAGCGGATTATCTGAGCGTTTCGGATATGAGCGAAAACGAGATAGCAGACAGCATTAAGAAATATTTTGCATCCCCCTGCTCTGTTTTTGTAGGAACAAGCGGCAACGCTGTTGAGTGCCGTATTGCTTTTGAACACGGTGTTCTCGGCTGCAACGGAATATACGACAGTTTTTCACTTGGTCCGCAGATTGAGTTTGACAGTATGCCGTTCGGCTTTAAAAACCACGTTATCCTGTCTTCAATCAACTTTACGCAAAAGCATATGGAAGAGGCTATTGAAATCCTTTGTGAAAGCCGATTTGACGAAGTGGTTGAACTTATTGACAAAGACGAATTCACAAGCGACCCCATTGACGCATATAAAAATAAGATATACTGCAAAGCAGCTCCGCTTAAAACCGCAGTAATCTGGAACAAAGAATATATTGACGAGGTTAAGTAATGAAAGCTATACAGATAACAAAACCGTTTGAAATCGGTATTACAGAAAAGGAAATGCCAAAGGCTAATAAAGGCGAAGCACTGCTCAGGGTGCTTTATTGCGGAATATGCGGTGCCGACGTTGCATCGTACACAGGCAATCAGCCTTTTACAACATACCCGAGAATCCCGGGCCACGAGTTCTCGGCTCAGATTGTTGAGATTGAAGAGAACGACAAGGGATTCAAGACGGGAGATATTGTCACTTGTAATCCATATTTTAACTGCGGCGAATGCTATGCCTGCAAACGTGGAATTGTAAACGCCTGCAATGACAATCAGACAATGGGCGTTCAGCGTGACGGAAGTTTTCAGGAATACATAACAATGCCGATTGAAAGACTTATTGACGGCAAAGGTCTAACGGCTAAAGAACTTGCACTGATTGAGCCATTTTCCATAAGTGCTCATGCACTTTCAAGAGCAGAGGTCAAAACAGGAGACAATCTTCTTATAATGGGTGCAGGTCCGATTGGTCTTTTTGCACTAATTCGTGCAAAGTCAATGGGTGCAAGGGTTGCAATTGCCGACCTTCTTGAGAGCAGACTTGAGCTTGCAAAAGAATTCGGTGCCGACCTTGTTATTAACAGTAAAGAAGAGAATTTAGCAGAAGCTTGCAGCAGGTTTACTGAAGGCAACGGATTTGACGTCTGCGTTGAGGCTTGCGGTGCTCCTGTAACATTTCTTTCGTGCATTGAGCAGGCAGCTCACGGAGCAAATATTATTCTCATCGGCAACGGCAAGAAAGAAACAACGTTTCTGCACTCAATTATTCTTAAGAAAGAGCTTAATATTTTCGGCAGCAGAAATGCATTTACAAGGGATTTTGAAACGCTTATTGACCTTGTAAGTAACGAAGATACTAAAATTATGAAGATGGTAAGCGGAATCTACGAGGTTGAAAACGCTAAAGAGGCATTTGAAAGTCTTGCACATAACGACGGCAGCCTTGCAAAACTTCTTATAAAATTCAGTGACGGTGAATAATATGATTATTGACGCACACGCACATCTATGGAAAGAACAAACGGGACGGCGTGACAACGCACCTGTACGCACGCTCACAAACGGTAAAAGCGACTTTGGCGGCGAAATCAGGCAGATGATGCCACCATATATGTTAAGCGGTGAGAACTCACCCGAAATGCTTATTTCAAATATGGACTATGCCGGAGTTAGCGGTGCCGTAATAGTCGGCGAAGTTATGGATGGGAATCAGAACGAGTACTTTAAATCTGCAAAAGCTAAATATCCTGACAGGCTAAAGATTTGTTCATTCTTCGATGAAGGCGAGCCGTACACGCTTGACGGATTTGACGGCATAAAAATATGTGCCTGCAAACTCAAAACACCGGGTATTCAAAAACACTTTGGCATATTTGAAGATGCTTACAAAAACGGCAAATTTGTTTGCATCGAACTTGCCGACGGCGACGAACAGACTGGAGAACTGAGAGAAATCATTGAGCAACTGCCTGAACTCAAAATCGCAATAGGTCACTTTGGTATGGTAACACGTGACAAGTGGCAGGAGCAGATAAAACTCGCACGCTACAAAAACGTTTTTATTGAAAGCGGAGGGATTACCTGGCTGTTTAACGAAGAGTTTTACCCCTACCCTTCTGCAATACGTGCCATTAACGAGGCGGCTGATATATGCGGATTTGACAAACTGATGTGGGGCAGCGATTATCCGAGAACGATGGTTGAAATCACTTACAAAATGAGTTTTGACTTCATCACCAAAACAAATGAAATAAGCGAGAGTGACAAAAGAAAGTTCCTTGGTGAAAACGCATATAAGTTTTACGGTTTCAACAATCTTCCAAACATCACGCCAATACCGAATATGCTATAAAACAAAAACGACTTGCATACAAAATGCAAGTCGTTTTTGTTAATTATGAAATTATAAAATATGAGATATATATTTTGTGTTTTATGGTGAATTGTTCGGGGTATGCAGAAAGCATTTGGGTGTGGGCATTATTCCACTGCTGAAACTGCTCGGTGTTCATTGAAGCAAGGGTACCTCTGCATGCACACATTCTGCCGTGCCAACTTTCACGTGTAAACGGAATATCAGCGTAAAAGTGTTCCGTAATTCTTCCTTTGAACAAGTCGTCGTATACATCATCAAGAATACCGCCTTCAGACCAGTTTTTGTTGTAATCTTTTACAAGGGCGATGCTTTTTGCGGTGATTTCGTCGTCAGGACACCAGTCCATATAAATCTTGATTAGTTTTCCGCCCGGTTTAAGAAGGCGTTTGATTTCTTTCTTGATTGTTTCACGGTCAAAGTATGCAAAACACTGTGCAGCCGTGATACAGTCAAAACTATTGTCAGGCAGTTCTGTGTATTCCGCAGGTGCTGAAAAATAGTTTATATTCCACCCGTTTTCATACGCTTTTTGTTTTGCAAATAAAATCTGCTCATTAGAAATATCAACGCCCGTTATTTCTGCGTTTTTATTATACAGGTTCTGCGGTAAAATTCCAGTCCCTGTACCAAGGTCAAGCCAGGATGTATTGTCCGCCGCAACGCCGAGTTCACGTAGCCGCTCATAGAGTTTTGGAGGGTATATATCCCTGAACTGTGCGTAATGTCTTGAGGCATAACCCCAGTCAAAAGCACTGCCGTTATCAATGTTATCTTTACTAATCATAGTACTCTATATCGTCTCTTGTAAGCACGCCGTCTTCTGTGATGATTTCCCAGTTGTTTTTATCCCATATTGAATCGTGAACTTTGTACCATCTGCCGCCAACAAACTGATTTCCGTTATTTTTGTTAATATTCCAGTCGCCGTCTGCTTGAATGTACTGGTCGTGGGCAAATTTTTCACTATTAGTAATTTTCTTTTTGGTAAATGGATTAACAGGATTCTTGATAGAATCTTTCACAGCTATGGTCGGCACATCGGCATTTGTCATAAATTCATCAGATACACTGAACCCTTTAGCGTTAAAATCTTTTACCATAAGAAGCGGGTAATAAGCCTCTATATCTCCCGTCATCTTATCCCTGTCAATTATCAACTCGTCAATTTGGAACATAGAGTAGCCGTGGTCCGCTACAATAATGATTTTTGTATTGTCATAAACACCGTTTGCCTTAAGATAATCAAGCCACTTGCCTATCTGAATAAATGCTGCCATATTGGTGTGATAAGCTCTCATATGCATATAGCCTGAAGCATTAAGCTTGATTCCGTTTACCAAAAATCTGGATTCGTTGTATTTGGTGTCGTACTCGTAATTGTCTACGTGTTCAGCCGGTTCGTAGTCAGGTTCCTGAAGCATATTAGGTTCGTGAGTAATATTGTTTACCATCATAAGAAACGAGCCTTTACCGTTATCTTCAACTTGGGTAATATCAGGCAGACTCTTAAGCATATTGTACTCATTTTCAAAAGTCATATCGGTACCGTTGGATTTGTACATATCAATGCAATCCTGACGGTTACTATATGAGGCATAGTTGTAATCATAAATTAACGGATGTAAAAACAGCGGTAACGTTTTCATAATTCCGAACAAATAGAAGTTTCTGTCGTTAGTTCTGATAATTTCTTCTTTTGTTTCGTCGCTTATAAAAGAATCTGTGGTATTATACGCTTTAATCTGAGGGTATTCGTCATATATACTTAAATCTGATATCCACTGGTAGTTAGCGTAAGGCGGATTACAAACCGTTACATTATATCCCTCAGAGTCAAATAGAACGGGCAGCATTTTTATGCTTTCGTTATTTTTATCTGCAAGTTTTTCGTCTGAGCGAGTGTTCATTTCGATAGGTGTATATTCATATCCGCCAAATAAAGCAGGGGCACCCATATTAGTGCTGGGTCCTAATGAAACAGTGTTTCGGTAATAAGTAAAACCGTCAAACTGTTTTTTAAGTTCAGGACGCTCATTCATAATATACGGAACATACTCACCTAACGCTCTATCCAACATAAATACTATGACATTTTGTTTATTCTTGCTGAGCTGAATACTAAATGAAGGTTTATCCTGAGAGATATCTTCAGAAATATTTGAAACCGAGGAGTAAATATTTACTGCGTTATAGCCCGTCATTATAACAAAAGCTGCGACGCATAACATTACAGCGGTAGTTTTAGCTTTTTTAATTTTGTTGAAAACAATTATTAATATTACAGCAACAACTATAATCAGCAACAAATTAAGCACAGTTGTGTTCAGTTTTACATCAAGAATCTGTCTGGTATAATCGTCATTATACTTCAGGGCACTGTTAAGCTGACCGAAATTGTTTGCAAAAACCATATAGTTTACAATAGCCGTACCGCATAATGCCCACATAACTTTTTCAAAAATAGTTTTTGCTCGTTCTGAAGAAAAGCTGTAAAAAATACCGCACCAAACAACAAACGTGCCAAAAGAAATACATAGTGCCGAGACAATGTACCAGAGCGGATTGCGATAATATGTTGTAAAAACAAACTCCTGCGGTGACGATACGATTACCGATGAAGGAATAAGACCTCCGCTTAAAACAGCCATTAAAACGCAGGAAAATGTAAACAATTTTTTGTTTGATTCTGTAACACTATTCTTTTTACTAAAGAAAACTCTTTCTGTAATTTTGAAATGTTTAATTCCTTTTTTAGATTTATAAAGGTCGATAAGCAAAGGATATACAAACAAAACAGGCAAAAGTGCATTCTTGGCATTGTCACCTGACAGATAACCTGTAAAAGCACAGACTAAAATAATAGCTAATCCCAATAATGCGAAAACAATATACGTTGCACGTTTTGGATTTTTTTGCTTAAGGAATATTGTTTTGAATAATGAAAAAACATTATTCAATGTCCAGTAAAATACAAGTCCCGAGGGTGAGTTATAAAGCAAAACAAGGAATACAACTGCTGTGACATATAGTTGTACTTTAGCCTTGAGCGGTTGTCTTTTTGAATAAATAAAAGATGAAATAAGATTTACTGCAGTCATAACAATCGGCAGCAGATTGATACTGGTATCAAAAACGCTAATCAAAGCGTCAGGGCTTCCGAGGTCGTTAATTAAACCAAACTTTACCCCTTGCAATAATTTGCAGTTTGACAAGAAATTGTATGCTGCGAGAAAAAACGGAATCTGCAGCAGCAAAGAAGTTGCACCTTTGAGAACATATGTAGGCTTGTAGTTGTTTTGGCGGTAATACGTCTGAAGCATCATCACCCGTTCGTCGCCCTTAAAGGTCTTCTTTATATGATTTACCCCGTTTTGCAGTCTTTCTTCAATTTCCCTTTCTTCCTCTTGCATCTTGTCTGCTCTTCTGTAAAGCGGTAAGACAAGAATATTCATAGCGAGGCTAAGTGCAATAATAGAAAAGCCCTTGTTTTCAATAAGCGATATAGAAGTACTGAATATCAGTTCAAACAGTATTTGCAAGGGTTCAAATAGAATTGCATAAACAATTTGCCAGACAGAAATATTACTCACCTCCCGTTTCTGTTGTTATTTCGTCATACTTCTTCATAACATAATCAACGGTACGCACCGCACCGCATCCCATATAATTCCAAGTTTCTTTACGTGCCTCGTCCCGACCGTCTGCATACTTTTCGTCAGTAAGGCAGTTGTCTATTATAGTTTTAATGTTATCTAAATTACCGTCATTCAACTCTTCACCGATTTTGGGAAGGACGGACAGCGTCCACGGCTCTTTATCTAACCACCATGCGTCATAAGGGCTTTTGTCAAAGCCTGTATTCGTATAAATAACAGGTTTGTTATGCACAAGTGCAAAATCAAAAATAACGCCTGAAAAATCAGATATTAAAATATCTGAGCGACACAGAACGTCAAAGTTATCTGCGTCTCGATTCCATTCAATATTTTCATTTTCGGAAAACTCGTTAATAAGTCCTTCAATAAGTTTTGACTCTGACGTGAACGATTGAGGGTGAGGGCGAACAATAATATGATATCCCGTACTGATAAGCTGTTCTATAATCTTTCCGCCGTATTTTGAAAAAATTGCACTGTCACCCCAGGACGGTGCAAGCAAAACTGTTATACTGTCACTTGATGAGTCAGTTTTGCTTAGTCTTGCAACCATTTCATCCATATAAGGAATACCTACTTGCACAAGTTCTTTTTCAGGAAGATTACGCATCTTTTCGAGAGCTCTTACATCTTCTGCCTGGTAATCCCCTGACAGCAGTACTGCGTCATAATAATCAATTCCAAACATACGGTAAAGGGTAATGTCGCTAGCAGCATGCGGTAAATGAATATAGTAATCAACATTTTTAGAACGCTTCCACTGATATACGTCCAGACCCGGAGTGGTTGACATTACAATAACTGCTTTTAAAAAATTAAGACGTGCAAAAGCTTTGTTGCCTTCACCGATGAATTCAACTTTAATATGCTCGTAATTGTTATCAAGTGCTTTATCATCTGCGGACGCAGTCATATAAACAACATCGATTTTGCGTTTATTAAATTCTCTGCAAACAGGCTCAAAAACGCTCCAGTAGCGTTTGTCGTCAGAGAAGATTACAATAGGTATCTTATTTTTATCAACTTTCTCAGTTTTTCCGCCTGTCAGTAAAAACTTAAGTTTCACAATCCAGTTTCTGAATATATAACTTAATGCACCGAAAACTCCCATCAGTATTGCAAAAAGCATACTGCCTGTTCCGGGGTCAATGTACAGTTTCATTCTTTTTCTCCAAATATAATAAGTATATCACAGGTATAATAATCAAAACAGCAGAAATAAAAACAGTAATAACTGAATTTTCAACTGTGTTTTGACCGCTAAACAGATTTGTTATAATATGTAATAAGACCGGTAGGCTCAGACTCTTTGTCAGATAATAGATAAGTGCAAAGCACATTCCCGCAGAATAAGCAAACAAAATCTGAACCAACGTATAAAGTATTCCGTTATCAAACACATTGACTATATGAAAAGCCGCAAACAAAACGCTTGATATAATTAACGGCAATCTAAGATTGAAAAATTTTGTTCTTAAATAATTAAATACTATTCCTCTGAAAAACAGTTCTTCGCCAAAAGCAGCTGACACAATCAGTATTATTTTTAAAGCCGAAAGATTATATTCTGATTTATACAATAATCTTTCTACTGTGTGACGAAGAATTATCAATGCAAAGAATAACAAAGAAATTATAATACTCGGCTTGTTATATTTCCCTAAAGAAATACCGTATTTTCCAAGAATTTTGTTTTTGTACATAAAAACAATTATTGCAGTCCAAAATAGCAGCAGCAAAAATACAAATAAATCATTATATTTGATAATTGCATTAATAATCCCGTACAAAGCGACAAAAATAAAAATCGCCGTTTTATTATTATCGGTACGATTTGAATACACATTATCTTTCATAGTTAACCCTACATCGCAAATATAATTTATTATACCACATACAACTAATAAAAACAATATTATGGGAATATCAGTCAACAATTATCGGTGTACTTCATACGTGAGTTCATAGTCGCTGTTGAATATTTTGCCGTCTTCGGTTATATAATCGGCTGTAATGACAAAGCCTGCAGCAAGATGTGCGTTTATGCTTGCGGTGTTGTTTTTTTCAATATGCGACTTATTTTCTCCTCATAAATAAGGCTATAGTATCACAATATAACATTTAATGCAAACTATGTAAAAAAAATATTAATAAGAAATATTTGACTGCAACGTCGGATTTATGATAGAATTAATTGAGGTGTTTTTATGAAGAGATTTACCGCACTGGTTATTAGTTCAGTAATTATACTTACACTTTTTGGATGTTCGGGAAAAGATAATGCAAAAAACATAAATGTTGAAAAATCAAGCAGTTCTGTTTCGGACCAGAAAGAACAAAATAAAGGCAACAATACAACTAAAGCAAATAGTTCAATAAATTCAGGCACAACTGCGGCAAAGAATAAAAAGTTGCCAAAAATACAAAAAGGCAAGATTAAAGGTAACAGCTATATCAATAAATCGCTCGGATTTAAAATCACCCTGCCGAAAGGCTGGGAGGTTTACACAAACGATGAAGACGTACCCGAGCTTGAGAATACTCCGAAGCCCGATTACGATTACTACATACAAAAATGGTGGGAGACGCAGTACGGTTACGATTTCAGAGTTGTAGCTGTTCAAATCAGCACTGACACCGCATTCAAATCGCTTGACGATTACAAAAACTACTTGCTCGGCGAAAAATTTAACGACGACCCGAGTTATATGTACACCGAAGAGGTCGGAACACTAACAATCGGCAACCGTGAATACTGCCACATAGCCTTCAGGTACCCTGTTTCAGACGATATGGAAACGAAGGTATACAGCGACATAATTTTCACTTACGATAACGGTGCACTTGTAACGATAGACTTTGACCAGATGAACGAAAAAGAGATAAATGACTTTATAAAAAACAACATAATACCGCTTGAGTAAGCAAAAACGGACAGGAGTTAGGCGAGGTGCGGTAACGAAGGATAGGTTTTGACTTTGCCCTTTTGTCCCTAAAAGCATTAAGAATTCCCTGCATACGTGAGTATGCAGGGAATTTTGTAATACATTTATGAACTAAAATTACTTTGTCAAAACTGCTTTGCATCCTAAAATCAGTAGATTTTTTGTCAGAACAAAGCACAAATGTCCATTTGGGCTGTCGCCCTAATGGACATTTTAATACAGTTATGACGGAAAAGATGCGATTTTTGGACTAACCTTCGTTATCGCACCTCGCCTTTACCTATCCGTTTTTAACTTAACTAACTACTTTGCCGAGGAAATACTGCGATACCCTATCGGTTGACAGCAGGAAATTCTGATGGTTCAGTGCAACGTCATAGAAGTTTTTAAACTCATCTGACGAAAAATATCTGAGGTCGTTTACCGTGATATTTACATTCGTCTTTGGTACAAGAAGAACGGTAGATGAGTTTGGAATACAGCCTTTAGGCTTTCTTCCGACTTTAAGCACAGAACTTGTAGCGGCGGCAAAGAACACGTCATCACGTTCAACATAATCCGAAACGTCATAGTTTTTGATTGTGTTTGCCTTAACGTGTCTGCAGTCATTACCGATATTGACATCGCCATCGCTGTCTATGCATGATGCAGAAATAACGCACACGTCTCCGTTCGCATTATAATCACGCTGTTTAAGCTGCTTATTACAATAAACATTAAACAAATTAAACTGCATTTTTGAATATACGCTGTCGAATTTATCGTTGCGGTATATAACCCAGCAAGGCAGACTGCTGTCCGTAATATAGCTCTGCTTTTGCAAAACAGTGCAGTCGTTATCAAACGAATACACTTCTGTAGTATCGGGCAAAGCGTTGGAATCAAAAACAACTGCTGCGAATTGCTCAGACGTACCGTTAAAACCGTAACTGCCAAAATCGAATATTTTACTTACTGAACAGTCCTCAATCTGCTTTCTTTCGTCAGATGCAAAAAAAGTTTTATGCGTAAGCAGGATATTCACACCGGTTTTAAATGAAGTGTTAACGCTGTTTGAAATCACAACGTCATAATCCGTATCCTGCGAAGCATTAATATTGATTAGTTCAAACGGTGAGTAGGGGTCAAGCAGATGAATAATATCAACTGTACGCTCGTCGAGGTTTGTATAATACAGGTCTGCCCCCTGCCCTTTTAGCATAAATACCAGCATAAATGGGCAGTAGCCGTTAATTAAGACCTTCTTCGTTTTTTTATCAATAATGCTTTCGGAAAGCTTTTGTGCGTAATGCGGATTAATGTAGTAATTGCCGAGTTTCAACCTGCGGGTATTTGCCTTTTCCACTACTGCACAAAGCTGTTCAAAACTGAGTGCGTCAGGGTTGTTTTTAATATAATCTTTCAAATTACCGTTTGTATTAAGATTGTTTTTTGAAATTATATCAAGATAAGTTTTGTTATCCTTAGCGTAGTCCCATAGCGATTTTTTTCTGAACTGCTGTTTAACAGTTTCTACGCTGTTCTGTACAACCTGCTCAGTTTGAACAATTCTTATGTCAAACAGATTTGCGGTAACAAGTGCAGGCTTTAGTTCTGAATCAATCATATTCTTAAGCACAAAATACAGCATTGTATAGTCACTGCAGACGATGTCAAGTCGGCGGTCAAAATTGTGTCTCAGACCGTCAATGTCAATAACTTCAACAGAAAACATTTTTGCCGAGGCGTTATCTATGCCGAGTTTAAAGCAAAGCGACTCCGCAATAACTGACAGTGCATTTTCGGACCAATCTGCCGTGCAGGAATAAGGATTCGCATTTATTTCAGCATTGCGAACAAACTGAACATCAGCAAATATGCCGAGTTCCTCAATAACCGACTCGGTTACAGCTGTAGCAAAAGAGTGAATTTCGGTTGCATCAATGCTGCCAACACTGATTAAACACTCGTCGTACGCAAGACGGGTTACAATGCCGAACCGTGAACAGATTTCTGTAAAATCGGCTGAACGTTTGCTAATAATGTCAAAACGGGGCTCTTCAGCGTACAAATCGGCACACTTAAGCAGAGCCTCGCTGAGAGGCTCGCCGATTCTGATATTCACTTTGTCGCAGGCGTCATTAACACCGAGGATAACGCCGTTATCTGCAATGCAACAGGGTTTATATTCATAAACCTTGCTCAGCCCTGTCTCTCCCGAGCCGTGCTGAAAGCAGAAAGCCGCATTGTTAAGTTTTACTTTAAAATACTGTTTCATATTTTTGAATAACGGGGAGGGATACTACCCTCCCCGATTTTAAATTTTGTAGTTTTACTACTTAAAATTCATCCTCGTCGTCGCCATCATCGAGTGAAGAAGTAGTAAGAATAAATGATTTTACTTTAAACTCCTCTATTTCAGCTGAAGGCGACTCATACTCTTTTTTTAATCTATTCATAACTAACTCTCCTAACATTCAAATTATGGCAATAATGATGGGTCGCCATAGTATGATACAAGCATTGGACCGTATGATACTGCATCAATTTCTTTGCCAAGATAAGTGTACCTATACTTAACATATGCACGTGTTACTACAGTTCTTGGATTATTAGTTGATGTTGAATTCAAAGAGTATGAATACTGGTTACTGTACTCAAGACGCTTTGTGTTTGAAATCTTTGTAATACTGAATCCGTCTTTACCAACATTATCAAGCACGAAGTCATCTTGTGTTATCGCAGCAGTTGAACGAAGTGTGCCACATTCCGTTATGGTAACATTACTCTTGGAGAATGCAGAGAATGTAGTCCACTTATTTGAATAATGATTTCCTTCTGAATCTGTTCCATTATCTGATCCCATAATTCTGTTGAATGAATAAATGAACGGCACCTGGTTATTGTAGAAAATCTTAGTTTCAAAATCAGTTATTGATTCTCCACTGTCAACGCTGCTATTGTTATTAAGGTCTACATAGTAACCATCATTTTCAGTCCAGCACAAAGTATAGAAATCAAGACTGTGGGAAGCGTTGAATGTATACGACTTGTCATACGTAACCGGTATGTATTTTCCTTCGTCGTCCTGAATTACGAGTGCGTAAACATTTTGATTTGGTGAACTTACCGTAATTTTTTTGTCGTATTCAACAGCATCGTATACAGTAACTCCATTCAGAGTGTAAGTGTAAGATGCAGTACTTATGTTAGCATTTTTAATCTTAACAGGACGAAGAGTTAAAGCACTAACACCATACTCGGTCTTAAGGGCACCAACAGTTGTATTAACAGAAGTTGTTGTGTCCGCAATAACATTTTCGCCTATCTGCCATCCTCCAACAACATATGAAAGTGAATTAGGCACAGTATACTGAATACCGTCAACCGTTATAGTTTCAACAGTATCTTTACTGATAACAACAGGAGTATCGTCATCAACGTCAAGAACGTATTGCTTGTTACCAAAAAGGTTGTTGATTACAAGTTGTGACTGTGGAACCATCTTTGTAACATAAACATTAACTGTTGCATTTTCTTGAACAAACGTTGTGAATGTTTCGCTCTTTTGAGTAAACTCTCGTGTTTTACCGTCTGCCACAAGCGACCATTTAACAATACCCATATTGTCAGGGTCTTTGGTGAAGTCTGAACCAAGAGCAGCATAAACAGCGTCATCTTTTGCGTTAAACACTGCAGTTGAGCCATATCTTACAGAAGCATATGTATCATAATCATAATATGCCGGTTCATCACTTGCTACGCCTTTATTATTAACGGTATAAACATTAAACTTAAGCGAAATGTTATTATAATCATCAGCAGTTACATTAGCAGTATTAATACTTGTAAGTAAACTTGAAACGCCTGCATCTACGTAAGACTGAAGGGCACTGGATAATGAAGGGTTTATTTTATCACTGGTTGGTGCTTTAACAACATTGTCGTATGCAGTCTTACCGTCATTGACCTCTTTTTTACCTTCGCTGGTATACTTATTGAGGTCAAGCGTTTTGTATATAACGCCGAGGGCGTCGTATGCTTCACCGTCTGCTGCAAGTACAGTATGATGGTCTGCATCGAGTTCGTGAGAATTATCAGAATTGCACTGGAAATACAATCTGTGAGTTTGATTATCTTTGTAACTGTATTTCATATTATGTTCGGAATTCTGATAATCCTTCAAATCCTGAATAGCGTTATGAAGATTATCTGCAACTTCTTCAACATCAACGCTATAACCGCTTTTTCCTGTGTACTCGCCATTTTTTCCGTTAGCGATATTTGCTGCTGCATTAATAGCGTCAGGCAAAGCACCGCCAAGTACTAACCCGCTTGAATTGCTGCCACTATAAGCAATCCAAGTTTCATCTTTTATACAGCCCTGTGATGTAGGAGCTGAACGAGATTCAAGAATTGCAATCTTCAGTTTCTGATACGGCGTAGTTGCGTCCGCATAATCAATCGGATTGCCGCTACTGTCGTAAGGCTCGCTTGTTTTTGTATCTGTTGTTTTAGAAGGATTTGCAGATACAAAAGACTGTATGTCTGCTGCACAGTGAACCACAGCACCCTCTGTTCCGGTATAGTTTGTACCAGCCAAGGTATAGTTCTCACCTGAATATGTGTAACTGTTGGGATTAAAACTTGTTAAATCATCAACACTTGCAAACCATTCGCCAAGTCCGCCCTCACGATACTGAGTAACGTCAAATCCGCTTTCAAAATCAGATGCAAGTGCTGCAATTCTGTCTGTTACAGCTTCATAGTTTACAACATATATTGAGGTTGTGCTGTTTGTTCCCCATGCGTAGTCATTTGAATTGCCATCATTATATGAAGAACCTAAATTGGCTACCCAAGACATGTTGCTGTGTTTTGCGTAAGGGTAAGCCGTTCCGCCTATGTTTGTTGAAGGTGCATCACCAAGATAATCCATTGTGCTTGCGGCAACTGATGCATAATAATAGTTACCAAAGCTCCAACTCCTATTACCTTGAATATTTGCAGATATCCATGTACTAGAATTATTATCATTAGTAATATTTGATCTACCGTCATACGCGTACGCAGTATTCCATTGTGCGGACCAATTCCCTGCAGGTGGTTTTTTACTTCCCCAGTCGATTGGTTTGTTACCTCGCCAATTTTCAGCCATATGGAAATATGAGTTTTGTGTTTTATCATTCACGGCAACTGTTGGATATAAATAATACATAACTCTATCATCAGTAGATGTTTTGTACGTTGTTGCACAAACGGGAATCTTTGGAGTGTTTGTTCCGTCAAACATCAATACCGTGTTGGGATATGTAACATCTGCCTCAGAACTGTTTTTGGGATAAATATATACTGTCCAATTTGCATCAGGATGAGTATGGTTGTTATCAGGTGATGTAAATCCACCTGTCGTAGTACCCCAATACAAAATATTTTGGTAATGACTGCTGTCAATTGCTGCAGAATCGCCAGGATATTTAATTTCACCTTGCGAAGTTGCTGTTTTTGCAGTAAATGTACTCATAGATGCCATTGCAGTCTCAAGATTTTCGTATGCTCCCTGCAGAGTCGGATCTGCAAAGTCACGCTTTTTACCGAAATCGTATGCGTCAATGTACTCTACAGCAACAAGATATGCTTTATATGCAGCTTCGAGATTTGTTTTAACGCTCGTTAATTCACGCATCATTTTTTCGTATTTTGCAATTGATTTTTTGAGCTGGAAATAATACACAACATTTGTGTTTACTTCAAAAGTATCAAGCAGATTAACGGAGCTGTCGATATCATCGCCGCAAAGTAATGCTGCTACGTCCATCGGTTCTTCTTTGCCTGCATTCACATCAGCACCCGCATAATCATAGGTATGTTTAAAATATGTGCTGCCTGTATTAGGATTGAGAGATGTTGCAGAATCAAACGCAGCAAACAATTCCTCAAGACCGCCGTTCATATAAGCAGTGGTTAAATTGGAAAGGTACATTTTGTTAACGCTGTCATTTGCAACACCCTTCAATTTATCCGTTAACTTCTTGTAGTTAATAATAACGATATCTGCGTCGTTGTTAGTAAGGGTTACGTCAATTTCGTTATCATGATCTGTACCCCAGGTGTAATTTGCACGGATATCCCAAGTTGTTGATGAATAGCAATTATAAGCATTTTCAGGTGTTGTTGACGGAGTAAACGCAAGAGCGTTTTTGTGTAAACGATATGTCGTTTTCGGATTTGACTCTCCATTGTCAATCGTCTTGATATTACTGTTGTCCGGGTTACCGGATTTATACGAAGTATTGGTGCCGATTGTATTGTCGTTTGCACTAGGCCACTGAAAAGCAGTTGAATCGTTATAACCCTGCCAATTAGTGTTAAGCGAAAACTCAGATTGATTTTCAACAAGTGAATCAATCCACACTTTGAATCGGCCATCGGTATTTATGAAGCCGACTGTTACAGGAACTTTAGGAGTGTTAACACCGTCGTAAAGGAGTACAGTATTAGGATAATACAGATATGTATGAGCACCGTATTTCCAGCCTCCGTTAGTTGAGCCGTAAATAATCGCCTTAGTATCGTCAGAGAAGCCGTGAGTGTGGTTAGCAAGCATACCTTCTGAATAGATAACACTGTTATAGTAATTTGAATCCTTTGTTAAATTGCCGCCAACGGTATCGGGATTAGCTGCAGTTACTTCCTCAAACGGCTGCATAGCTGTAAGAGCAGAATTGAATCCGTTTAAAACTGTAACATCCGTGTTTCCGGCAGCAACAAGTGCTTTGGCCTCTTTATAGTATTCATAAGCAGTGGATATGTTTGTATACATATCATCATAACCGTTAGTTGCCATCAGACTGATTCTTGATTCAAACAGAGAAATTGCTTCCTCAAGAGTTGAGCAACTTATTACGGCACTGGAGTCACTTGACTGTCTGTTTGCATAGGTGTCAGTTGCAACGGCAGCAGCCTGTGCGTCATTAAGAGCTATATCATAGATACGAAGATCACGAATATATCCGCTGAAGGCATCGTCATTCCAACAGGACGCACCTATAAACAGATTTGCATTACTTGTCATCGACTCTATCCACTTATCGCTAAAGTAGGTCTGTATGGTAGTTGATCCCTGCTTTTCGCCGTCTTTATATACTGTAATTGCACCGGCTTTGACCGCAATAGTCCAGGTATGGAAGCCGTCAGTTGATGTAGAGGAATCTCCAAAATCATACTCACTGCCAGCAGTTTTTGTGGTTCTTGCTCTCATCCAGCCGTTAGGTGCCATAAATATGTAGTTTTCGCTTGAGCCATTTGCCCATGCAGAGCCTGTTGACATATCAAAGAATCTTGAGTTTGCGTTATTCAAACTCTTGCCATAAAACGAAATTGTATAACCACTTGATTCGTTACAGTTTGAAAGAAGAGTTGCTATTTTTGAAGCAGAAAGCGTAAGCCATGACGACTTGTTATTAGGGAATACTGCACAAGGAACACCATCAATAGTCTTATAAGAAACGCTGCCTGCCATAGCAAGGTCGGTACCTGTTGTCAAAGTGTTTGCGGTTAAATTTTTGCTTACAAGGTATCTGCCTTTTAAGTGTGCATTAGCATCATCTTGCTGAAATGATTCGGCAACAAGGCTGTATGAATCAAATCCAGTCCAGTTATTATTATATGTATCGCCACCAAGGCAGAATCCACTAATGTTCTCAAAGAAAGTATCGCTTCCCATATCCTTAACAAACTCTAAGTTTCCGTCAACATAAATTGAAACGATACCATTGTTATATGCATAAGTTAAAACATTGATATTTGAATTTGAAGTCGAAAAATTGGTGGAAATATCTCCGAGTTTTGTAGCGGAACCATCTGCACCGTAATAAATGCCCTTATCTTTTCTAACTCCAAAAAATGTACCATCGCTTTTTTTCAGCTTTATTGGGTAAACTTTATCTGCCTTACCATCGCTGGTATAATTAAAGGTATAAGTAATCTCCCAGTTTTTGTTATAATTAGCATTACTAAAATCTGATGTATTTAAATCGTTAGCAATATTATCAGTATAAATAACGCCATCATTCATGTACGTGCGTGTTTCGTTAATGTCCGGATATTGGGTTCCAGTATAATTGTAAAAGGGTATACTTATTCCGTTGACGCTGTTTGTCAAAGTACCGGAATTACCGTTTCTTGCCATTGAAAACCCATCTGTTGTAGTAAACCCAATATCAAGCATGGTGTGTCTGTATGAAAGATTAGACACATATGCACTAGCAGTGAATGCAAATGTCGGGAGCATTGTCACTACCATTAATACGGACAGGACAAGGGATAACATTCTTTTGCTATGTTTTTTCATCTTTCATTCCTCCAGTCAAATTAATTCAGGCATAATATACGCATATCGTTGCGGCTTACTGACTACGCACACAACAATCACGAATATTACGCACAAAAATTCACATATTATTTACATATATGAAATACGGTGCAAAACAAAAGAGCCGCCAGCCTTTTTAGTTTTTTGACCAAAAAGACTGACGGCTTATAGATTATTAAGATAACAATTTTTGCATTTTCGCTATTGAGGATTGCTTTAGTTCAAAAGATGAGTGAACGTATCTGTTGAGCGTGATTTTTGTGTCGGCATGCCCGAGCAGTTCCGAGACCGTTTTTGCGTCAACTCCCGCCTCTATACATCTTGTTGCAAATGTGTGCCGCAAGGTATGAAAAGTCACGTTTTCAAGTTTGCAGTCACGCACATACTTTTCAAATTTTTGCTGCATATAACGTGGCTCGGTAAACTCAAGCGTTTTAGTCGAAAGCACATATCCGCTACCCTTAAATCTATCGTAATATTTGCTGAGTTCAAGCGGAAACGGAATAACCCTTACTGAACTTTCACTTTTCGGCGGCATCGTAATAACTCGGCTTTTACCGTTTTCGTTAACACGCATCATAGATTTGTCAATTCTGATAGACTGACCGTCTATGTCTTCCCACCTTAAAGCACAGAGTTCGCCAACTCTGACTCCTGTATACATTGCAAGCAGAGTTCCAAACTTGTGAACGTCCATTTGTGAAGTCAGATAACTTGCAAATTCCTTCTGCTCGCATACTGATAAATACCTTGTTTCCTTGCGTTCTTCTCGCAGATAACGTATTTTTGGAATGTTAATCCCGTATTCATCTGCTGCATAATTCAGTAAAAGATTTAATACTATTAATATATCGTTGACGGTTTTATTAGATAGTCCTTTGCTTTTAATAAAATCAGTGAACTCGGTCACCGTATTTTTGTCAATATCAGTAATCAGAACATCTTGCAAATGCGATATATGATTTTTGTAAATCCCCTCATACTTCATTACTGTGTTCGGCTTTGAGTCGCACCTTACACTTGTTATCCAGTATGAATACACATTTTCAAGGCGAACCGAAACTTCGTAATTCACAGATGCAGGAAATAATAATGCATTTTTTTGCTTCGCTTTAACTTCACTGTAACTGTGACCGTATACGGAACCGTATTTTTTGGTTCCGTCAGGCATTACCCTTTTGACAAATCTTGCCTCCCATCTGCCGTCTTTTCGTTTGTAAATGTTTTCTCCTCTTCGAGACATTTTATCATTCCTTTCAAATATGATTTATTATTATTATACAAACAACTAATTACAGCAAGATTGACGACAAAAGAGTTGAATTCGTCTAACAATATGTTAATTTTTTATTAATTTTTTTTGCAAAATAGTATTGAAATACGTATTAATGTATGCTATAATGTAAAAAAATATATGAATATTATTGGTGATAGTATACTGTCAGCGTATTCATATATGTAAATAATAAATGTGCAAAACCGTTGTACTGCAACGGTTTTAAATTTTTAAAAAGCCCGAAGCTTTGCTTCGGGCTTTTTGTATAAATATTATTATTTTATTTGTAAAGCGGGCCGTAAGTTGCACATGCTCTGTAATCGGCTGACTGAGTATCGTCAGTGCCGAATCCGGACCATGAATGAGGTCTGAATATTCTGTTTTTTGCAACATTATGCATATTTACAGGTATACGAAGCATTGATGCAAGAGTGATTAAATCTGCACCGACGTGACCGTAAACTGTAACACCGTGGTTGGCACCCCAGTTTGCCATAACGCTGTAAACATCGGTAAACGCCCCCTCGCCTGTGAGGTTAGGCACAAACCAGGTTGTTGGCCAGGTCGGGTCTGTACGCTTGTCGATAACATTATGTATCTCGTCAGGAAGGTCAGCTGTGTAACCTTCTGCAAGCTGAAGTACGGGACCGATGCCGTCAACTACATTTACTCTGAGCATTGTAACAGGCATCTCAGCTCTGCAACGGAAATGGCTTGAAAATCCGCCGCCACGGAAATATTCATAGTTTGCTCTGCACCAGTCAGTTGCGTTAAGGCAGGCTTTGATGTCGGACTGAGTCATTTCCCAGAACGGTTTCATACATCCCTCGCCCTTATTGTTAAGCGAGGCACCGCAGCCGTCAAGTGCGGTAGCACCTGAGTTAATTAGGTGGATAAAGCCATTCGCTGCAACACCGCTGGGACGAACGCCTGTAACCCGTTCGCAAGCATCTGGACTCCAGTATGTTCTTACATCGTGGAAGCAAGGTGCTGAACCTGAAACAAGGGTACCAAGCATCATAGCAACGCCGTTGAGAGTATCGTTTTCGGTAGCAAACGGAGTCGGCTGCTTGACGCCGTTCCAGTCAAATGAACTTGCCATAATAGCCTCGGTAAAGTCAGCGTTAGGAAGCCAGTCCGTCCACTGACGCTGTCCCTGAAAACCGCCTGCAACAGCGTTTTTGCCGAGGGCTTCTTCATGCCAGCCCATCTCGTCGAGTTTTTTATTTCCGTAAAGAATGTCACGCATAACGATGGTCATCTTTGCGATGAACTCCCAGTCTTTATCGGGTTCAACAACCTTTGACTTTCTGATAATTTCAGGCAAGTTTTTACCGGCGTTACAGTCAAAGCCCTCTTTACAGTTTTCCTTAATCCAGGCAAGTGCTTTGTCGTACTCGTCGTGGTCGTAGATTTCGAGCGTTATTCGACGGATAATTTCGGTCATATCAACCCACTCGGCACGGATGCCAAAATACTTCTGGAACATATCTGCGTTGCAGTAACTGCCTGCGATACCCATTGCGATTGCACCGAAGTTTACATACGACTTATTTTTCATCCAGCCTACGCTTACGGCACAGTGAGCAAATCTGATGATTTTTTCTGCAACATCTTCCGGAATTTCTGTATCGTTTATGTCCTGAACGTCTCTGCCGTAAATTGAGAAAGCAGGTAGACCTTTTTGTGCGTACGCCGCCATAACTGCTGCGAGATAAACAGCACCCGGACGTTCTGTGCCGTTAAACCCCCAAACAGCTTTGATAGTCTGCGGGTCCATATCAAATGTTTCGCTGCCGTAACACCAGCAAGGTGTTACCGAAAGAGTGGCAACCACATTTTCTTTTGAGAACTGCTCGGCACACTTTGCGGCCTCTGCACCGCCGCCGATTGTGGTATCACTGATAACACACTGAACAGGAGTTCCGTCCGGATAGCGGATATTATTTTCAATAAGTTCTTTTGCAGCTTTTGCCATTCCCATAGTCTGATTTTCGAGGCTTTCTCTTACTCCGCCCCACCTGCCGTCGATTACGGGTCTGATGCCGATTTTAGGGTATAACATATTAATCACCATAGCCTTTCAGGCAACAAATAGTTTATTATTAATCACCGATATCCTGTGTTGCCTGAACAGGCGTTTATGGTGATTACAGCCATCTCAAAATTATGCCGCAGGCAAATTTTGAGGGCAATATAATTCAAATAGTGTGATTTTTCACACTATTTACCTCCTGAGTAAATCTTTAAATCTTTTGTATGCATTATCCCAGGACGTGTCGCCCGATGGGATATATGTTTTAAGAGTTTCGTTCCTTCTGATAAGCTCTCTTCCGCTTGCAATATCGGAAAGTTCGCCAAGTGCAATGAGCTGAAGGATTATGTTGCCGAGTGCAGTAGCTTCGGACGGTCCTGCAACAACTTCAATACCGAGGCTGTCAGCTGTCATCTGACAGAGAAAGCCGTCTTTTGTACCGCCGCCGAGCATATGAAGAGTATTAAAACTCTTGCCTGTACAGGCTGAGATGTCTTCAAGAGCAAGGCGGTATTTTAACGCAAGACTTTCGTAGATGCACCTAACAATCCCGCCCGTTGTTTCGGGTACATACTGCCCCGTCCGGCTGCAAAACTCCCTAATCTTATCGGGAAGATTGCCGTGAGCTGCAAGCATCGGTGAGTCGGGGTCAATAAAGCATTTAAACGGCTCAGTATTCCTTGCCAATTGTTCGAGTTCGTTATATGAATAACTCTCGCCGTTTTCGGCAAGATTGCGTTTGGTTTGCTGTACAAGCCAAAGACCGCTGATGTTTTTAAGATAATTCACCCTGCCGTCCGCTCCGATTTCGTTTGAAAGTTCAAGGGAATAACTCTTTTCATCAAGGACGGGTGAATCAAGTTCGCAGCCAATAAGTGACCATGTTCCGCAAGAAAGGAATGCACAGTCATCTTTTTCAGAAGGCATTGCAGCCACGGCACACTGTGTATCGTGACCTGCGACTGATATTACCTTA
>SVQF01000025.1 GCA_015065445.1 Oscillospiraceae bacterium
AAAAATTGACACAGGTAAAAGTAAGAATCTCCAATGACCAGAAAGAACAGCGTATTCCGTCAGGCATAAGGCTTTTAATTCGCCGCTGCTGTCACGCAGTGCTTGAGGAGGAAGGCTTTGACGACAACGCTGAGGTAAGCGTTCGCTTTGTTGACAACGACACAATTCACGAACTTAACAAGCAGTACAGAAATATGGACAAGCCGACCGACGTTCTGTCGTTTCCGCTCGGTGAAAACGGCGAGTACGACACCGACCTCACCACAGGGGCAAAGCTTCTCGGCGATATAGTAATCTCTATTCCAAAGGCTATGGAACAGGCACAGGAGTACAACCACTCGCTGCAACGTGAAATAGGATTTCTGACTGTTCACTCAATGCTTCATCTCCTTGGCTACGACCACGAAAACGGCGGTATAGAGGAAGTACATATGCGTGAAAAAGAGGAGACTGTCCTTACAAAAATCGGACTTAAACGTGATAATTCATATTATATGGAAGGATAATTGAATGATGAATGATTAATTATAATTCACAACATATCATTCATAATTATTGCTATGCAATCAAAAACTGCTTTTATCGCAATTGTCGGCTGTCCCAATGTGGGCAAGTCGTCACTGCTTAACAAAATGCTCGGAGTCAAAGTGGCAATTGTTTCGTCAAAGCCGCAGACCACGAGAACAAAAATTATGGGCGTGCTTACCGAGGACGGGGTGCAACTTGTGTTCACCGACACCCCCGGTTATCACAAACCGCACAACAAACTCGGCGAAAAGATGTATCAGGCTGTAGGCGACTCTATCGGTGGCGTTGACGCTTGTCTTTTTGTAACGGAATCAAAGGGCGACATTAAAAAAGGTGAGGCTGAACTTATAGAAAAGTTTAGAAAACTCGGCGTGCCTGTAATTCTTGCAATCAACAAAATTGATATGCTCAGCGACAAGACGGAACTTCTGTCACGCATCACACAGTTTGCAGAACTTTTTGACTTCGAGGCTGTTGTACCCGTGTGTGCAACAAGCGGTGAGGGCGTTAAGGATTTGATTGACGAAATGAAAAAACTGTCGTTCGAGTCACCGCACTTTTTTCCCGACGACACACTCACCGACCAGCCCGAACGTGTGCTTGCAGCTGAGATAATACGTGAAAAAATTCTTCGTCTTATGGATAAGGAAATACCGCACGGCATCGCAGTTTCAATCGAAAAAATGCGTGAGCGTGACGACGCAGATATTCTTGACATAGAGGCTACAATCTACTGCGAGCGTGAAAGCCACAAGGGTATGGTAATCGGCAAAAAAGGTGCGATGCTCAAAAAGATTTCAACTTTCGCACGTCAGGATTTGGAAAACTTTTTTGATATAAAAGTCAATCTTCAGACCTGGGTAAAAGTCAAAGAGGACTGGCGTAACAGAGAAGGACTTATACACAATTTCGGTTTGGATTAATTTGGCATAAATCATTATCACTCAAAAACAAATAATACTTATGGGTGATATTTATGGACGAATACTGGAACAAATTTCTGCAGAGCGGAAAGGTTGACGACTACATTAAATATGTCAACAACTATTTTAATACCGTTAACAACAAACAGGTAGAGGATAATGCAACAAACAGTCAAGGGCTTGATAATACGGGAACAGACTATCGGGGAGAGTGACAGACTTGTTACTCTCCTTACAGGTGATTTGGGACTTGTAAGGGCTTTTGTACGCAGAGCTAAAACTATTAAGAGCCAGAATCTGTCCGCTACCTCGCTTTTTGTTTACGGTGAATTTACGCTCTACCGTGGGCGTGACGCATATGTAATTGATTCCGCACAGCCAATAGAGATTTTTTTTGATTTGCGTGCGGACATTGAACGGCTTTCACTTGCACAGTATTTTGCACAGCTTACATACTTTCTCGGTGCAGAGGAGCAGCCCGCACCCGAAACTTTGCGGCTTGTTCTTAACGCACTCCACCTGCTGTGCAAGGGCAAAAAAGACGCAAATATTATCAAAGCCGCAGTCGAGATGCGAATGCTCACTCTCGGCGGATATATGCCTAATATTCTTGCGTGCTACCGCTGCGGCACGTACGAAAGCGACCCGATGTTTTTTGACGTTGAGGAAGGTTGTATTTACTGTAAAGACTGCTTTCGCAACAACGCCATTACCGCTCCGCTCGGCGTTATTACGGCACTGCGGTATATCTGCCTGAGTGATATTTCAAAAGTATTTTCATTTACGCTCAGCGATGAAAATATAAAAATTCTCAACGATATTTGCGAAAAATATACGCTTTCAAGGGTGGAGAGCAAACTCACAACACTTGAATTCTATAAGAGTATAGTTACTTATGAATAAACATTACGAAACACTTGAACTTAACAAAATACTTGAAATGCTGAAAGCCGAAACATCCTGTGAGGACGCTGCCGAGCTTGCTCTTTCCATACAGCCGAGCAGTGATTTCGGCGAGGTGTGTAATCTTCTGAGTCAGACTGAGGACGCTTTTTCTCTGCTGGCTCGTTTCGGTGCACCTTCTTTCAGCGGTCTTAACAATGTCGGCGGACCTCTTACAAGGGCAGCTGCAGGCGGTTCGCTTTCACAGTCCGAACTGCTTAAAATCGGCTACACGCTGCGTAGTATCCGTACGCTTTACGAGTGGCGGGGTCACTGCAGCGGCGTTAACACTTCGCTTGATTATCTGTTTGAAAGCATCACTGTCAACAAGTACCTTGAGGACAGAATATTTGCCTGTATTATCAGCGAGGACGAAATTGCCGATAAGGCGTCCGAACTTCTTTCCGACATCCGCCGCAAAATCAGGGCAAAGTCGTCGTCGGTGCGTGAAAAACTCGACAGTATGATTCACTCGCCGCACTATACAAAGTTTTTGCAGGAACCGATTGTAACCCAGCGAAGCGGCAGGTTTGTTGTTCCCGTAAAGGCGGAACACAGAGGTGACGTAGCAGGTCTTGTACACGACACGTCGTCAAGCGGTGCTACTGTGTTTATTGAACCGGTAAGCGTTGTTGAGGCTAATAACGACATAAAAATGCTTGAGGGCAAAGAGCGTGACGAAATTGCACGCATACTCTACGAACTCTCGTCCGAGGCAGGCAATTTTGCCGACTCGGTTAAACAGAGCTACTATGCCGCAGTGCAGATTAATCTTATTTTTGCAAAGGCACATCTTGCCTTTAAGATGAAGGCGGCAAAGCCGATTGTCAACGCCGAGGGCGAAATCAATCTTCGTAAGGCACGCCATCCGCTGATTGACAAAAACAAGGTAGTGCCGATTGACGTTTCGCTCGGTGAAAAGTTCGACACCCTTGTTATCACAGGTCCCAACACGGGCGGCAAAACCGTGTCTATAAAGACTATAGGACTTCTCACACTTATGACGATGTGCGGACTGCTCATCCCTGCGTCCGACAAATCTAAGATTTCTATTTTCAACAAGGTGCTTGTCGATATAGGCGACGAGCAGAGCATTCAGCAGAATCTCTCCACATTTTCGTCGCATATGACAAACACCGTTGATATTATGGCACAGGCAGACGAATCTTCACTTGTGCTGATTGACGAACTCGGTGCAGGCACCGACCCTACAGAAGGTGCGGCACTCGCCGTATCAATAATTGAGTACCTTCGCTCAAAAGGGGCAAGGATTGCTGCAACCACTCACTATGCGGAACTCAAGGCTTATGCACTTGATACTGACGGCGTAACAAACGGCTGCTGCGAATTTGATGTGGAAACCCTCAGCCCTACATACAGGCTGTTAATCGGCGTACCCGGGCGTTCAAATGCGTTTGCGATTTCGCAGCATCTCGGTATGGATGAGGAGGTTATCAACAACGCAAAGCGTATTGTAGGTAACGACAACCGTGACTTTGAGGCAGTGCTTGAAAAACTTGAAGAAACACGCCACGAACTCGAAAACGAACTCCTCGAAGCACAGAAGGCAACCGAGCGTGCCAGAAAAATGGAATCAAAGGCACAGAGCGAGAAAGATAAAATCAACACCCTTCGTGAGCGTGAAATGGAAAAAGCAAAACACGAGGCGGAAAAACTCATCAATCAGGCAAAGCGGCAGTCAAGCGAGTTCTTGCTCGAACTCGAAAAACTCAAGCGTGAGCAGAACAGTACCAACACCACCGAGATTGCACGCAAAACACGCCGTGCGATTAAAAACCAGATGGGCGAAATGGACGAACTCGTCAATCCGCAGGAACTTGCACAGCACTGGGATTACGACTACAAGCTCCCACGTGAACCCAAAGCAGGCGACTCCGTAATTATACGTGGCATCGGCGAGGGCGAAATCATAGAGATTAAAAACGACCGGGTTTATGTCAAGTCGGGAATGATAAAAACGAGGGTAAAGCTGTCGGACATTATGCTTGCTGACAAAAAGAAAAAGGCGGTTAAAACGCAGCGTAGCGTTTACCGTACTTCGTCACGTGCAGACTCGGACGTAACCACCGAACTCGACCTCAGAGGTCAGAACGCCGAAGAGGCACTTCAGAACCTCGGTATATTCATAGACAAATGCGTACTCAACGGTATGAGTGAGGTACGTATTATTCACGGCAAGGGTATGGGCGTTCTGCGTTCTGCCGTGCAGGAGGAACTCAGGCATCACCCGAATATTCTCGAATACCGTCTTGGTAAATACGGCGAAGGCGAGGACGGAGTGACAATAGCAAAGCTGAAGTAGCTTTGCAGTCTCAAGACTCAGGGAGCAGCCTTCTGCCGGAAGATAAAAGGAGAAAAATATGGAATTCAGAAAAATGCGGCGTTTTAAACAACAACTCGAACAGGAAGAATGCGAGAGAATACTCCGCACTTCAAAGCGTGGCACTCTTGCCGTGCTCGGTGACGGAGGTTACCCGTATGCTGTGCCGATGAATTTTGTATACAGCGAAGGTAAAATCTATTTTCACTGTGCTCTTGAAGGCCATAAACTCGACGCAATACGCTCCTGTGACAAGGCAAGTTTTAACACTCTTGACACACCCGTAAAGCACAACCCCGACGACTGGTGGTATTACATAAAGAGCGTAACCGCCTTTGGTAAAATCAGCGTTATGCCGGACGGTGACGGTAAAATTGCAGCACTCACACTGCTCGGTAACAAATATTTTCCGTCCGCCGATTACACGCAAAAAGAGATTGACCGTGACCTCGCACGTGTAAATGTTTTATGCTTAAACATTGAACACCTCACAGGCAAAGAGGTACAGGAAAAATAAAAAAACGATGTTGGCACAGCCAACATCGTTTTTTTTACTGTTCAGTTTCTTTTGACGGGTCGTCTTTGTCCTTTTTTGAAAAGCTCTTGTTGAGTGCGTATGTTGAAAGAATGATGATTCCGATTACAAGGAAAATACCAATCATTCCTATAACAAGTGCGGGCAGCGTCTTCTGCCACGACTCAGGCTTGAATCCGATATCAAGAGCAAAAAGCTGAGTGATAATCATATTAATTTTTGCAAGCATATTCATACCTCCTTAAACAAGCGGTGAAACAAGTGCAAGGATAAGACCGCCTGCGATAACAGATGCAATCTGACCCGACACGTTAACGCTGATTGAGTACATAAGCAGGAAGTTCTGCGGGTCCTCTTTAAGGCCGAGCTGGTTTACAACACGTCCGCTCATCGGGAACGCCGAAATACCTGCAGCACCAATCATAGGATTGATTTTCTTGTCCTTAGGTCTGAAGATGTTAAGCACTTTTGCAAACATAACGCCGCCGACTGTATCAAATACAAACGCAACAAGACCGAGACCGAGAATCATAAATGTTTCGGGTTTTACAAAGTCTTCGTAATACATCTTTGACGCAACGGCAAGGCCGAGCATAATTGTTATTGAGTTTGCAAATGCGTTCTGTGCAGTTTCGCTGAGTGAGTTAAGCACGCCGCACTCACGGATAAGGTTACCGAACATAAGGAAACCAACAAGTGCAACCGAGTCGGGAGCAACAAGACCTGCAACTATTGTAACGATAACAGGGAATACAATCTTTGTTGTTTTGGAAACTTCGCCTGCCTTGTAAGGCATACGGATAAGGCGTTCTTTCTTTGTGGTAACTGCCTTTATTACAGGCGGCTGAATAATCGGTACGAGTGCCATATAAGAGTATGCGGCAACCATAATTGCACCGAGGTATTCGGAGTGCAGTTTGTCTGCAACGAAAATTGACGTAGGACCGTCCGCCGCACCAATAATTGCGATTGAGGCAGCGTCCTTGAGGTCAAAGAAGAATCCTGCGGTTAAAAATGTAAAGAAGATACCAAACTGTGCAGCCGCACCAAACAGCATAAGCCACGGATTTTTGAGCAACGGACCAAAGTCAATCATCGCACCTATACCGATAAACAGCAGAAGCGGAAACAGCTCGTTTGAAATACCTGCGTTAAACAGTACTGTAATCGGTCCTTCTTTGCCGATTGCACCCGAAAGCGGCAGGTTAACAAGTATTGCACCGAATCCCATCGGCAGCAGGAGCGTAGGCTCCATTTCTTTTTTTATGGCGAGAAATACAAGCAGTGCACCGATACCAATCATCAGCAACATTCGCCAGTCGAGAGCCCCAAAAGCCGAAAACAGGCTTTCGAAGGTTTCTAAAAAGTTCATAAGTTTACCTCCATATGTAACATATAATATTAATATATCATATATACCACTGTAAAATCAATAATAAAATACAATTTATATTTTGTGCAAATTTACCCCTTGACATTGCGGGCATTGTTATGTATAATATGTTTCGCTGTAAAGACAAAATACTTTACAGTCAGATGATGAAAGGAGTTGTAGTAATGGCTAAGAATCTTGAAGTTTCGTATCTGCTCGATTTTTACGGTGAACTTCTCACACAAAAGCAGCGTGACTTTCTTATCTATTATTATGACGAGGACCTTTCTCTTTCAGAAATAGCCGAAAACGAGGGCATAACCCGTCAGGGCGTACGTGACGCTATAAAGCGTGCCGAGTCACAACTGTTCAATATGGAATCAAAACTCGGCGTTGCTGCAAGATTCGGCGAACTCGCCAAGGGGCTTGACGAAATCAAATCCCTTGCAGGCGATATTTATGAGTACAATCTTGAACACTCGCTTTCACGTGAGATTAACGACAGTGCCGCAAGGATAATGTCGCTGGCAGATATTTTAAAAGATTAATTTTTCAGGAAAATTGTATGGCATTTGAAGGACTTAGCGAACGCCTTGAAAATTCCTTTAAAAAACTTCGTGCCAAAGGTAAACTTACCGAAGCGGACGTCAAGGAGGCTATGCGTGAAGTAAGGCTCGCACTTCTTGAGGCGGACGTAAACTACAAAGTTTCAAAGGAATTCACAAAAAAGGTAACGGAACGTGCCATCGGTGCAGATGTAATGGAAAGCCTTACACCTGGTCAGATGGTAATTAAAATCGTAAATGAAGAACTGACCGAACTTATGGGCGGCAATGAGTCACGGCTTGCTATTGCAAACCATCCGCCCACAATTGTTATGATGTGCGGTTTGCAGGGTAGCGGTAAAACAACCCACTCGGCAAAACTTGCACTCAAACTCAAAAAGGAAGGTCACAGACCGCTCCTCGTAGCGTGCGACGTTTACAGACCTGCTGCTATCAAGCAGCTTCAGGTTGTGGGCGAGCAGGTAGGAACCCCCGTTTTTGAGATGGGAACCGAAGATCCTGTTCACATCGCAGAAGAGGCAGTAAAATTTGCCAAAGACCACGGCAACGACTATGTTATTATAGATACTGCAGGACGCCTTCATATTGACGAGGCTCTTATGCAGGAACTTACAAATATTAGAGCGGTCGTGCATCCGCACGAAATCCTGCTTGTTATCGACGCTATGACAGGTCAGGACGCAGTTAACGTTGCAAAGAGTTTTAACGAGACTCTCGGTATTGACGGCGTAATTCTTACAAAGCTCGACGGCGACACCCGTGGCGGTGCTGCTCTTTCGGTAAGGGCTGTAACAGGCAAGCCGATTAAATTTGTGGGTATGGGCGAAAAGCTCGATAACCTCGAAACTTTCCACCCGAGCCGTATGGCGTCACGAATTCTCGGTATGGGCGACGTGCTGTCGTTCATCGAAAAAGCCGAAATGGCTCTTGATGAAAAAAAGGCAGCCGAACTCGAAGCAAAACTTGCTAAAAACAAATTCGACCTTAACGACTTGCTCGACCAGTTTGAACAGATTGAGCGTATGGGTTCAATTAAAGATACAATCAAACTTATTCCCGGAATTGGTAAGCAGATTAAGGATGAAGATATTGACGAAAGTGCTTTCGACCGCTTCAGAGCAATAATTTACTCAATGACAAAGGACGAGCGTGCTCATCCCGAAATCATCAATCCTTCACGCAAACGCCGTATTGCAGCGGGCTGCGGACGACAGGTCGAGGATGTAAACAAACTGCTTTCTCAGTTTAAGCAGATGCAAAAAATGATGAAGCAGCTCGGCGGTCACAAAGGACCAAAGGTCAGCAAAAAAATGCGTCGTATGATGCAGCAGAATCCCGAAATGGCTGAAAAAATGATGGGCAACATCAAACAACAGAATCCTTTTGGATTTTAATAATAACATTAATAAAAAACATTTTACTTGGAGGTAAGAACAAATGGCAGTAAAAATCAGACTTCGCAGAATGGGTGCTAAGAAAGCTCCTTTCTACCGTGTAGTAGTAGCAGATTCAAGATATCCCCGTGACGGACGTTTCATCGAGGAAATCGGCACATACAACACAATGACAGAGCCTGCAGAAATTAAGATTGACGCAGACAAGGCTAAGAAGTGGATTGCTAACGGTGCTCAGCCTACTGACACTGTTAAGAGCATTCTCAAAAAAGAAGGCATCCTTTAATTTCGGAGTTTAACTGAAATTAATATAGGAGGTGTTTTCTTTGAAGGATTTGTTAATATCCATTACTCAGGGTTTGGTAGATAATCCAAACGAAGTTTCAGTCGATGTTGACGAGCCTAACGAAGAAGGCGTTGTTGTATATCATCTTCATGTTGCTCAAAGCGATATGGGCAGAGTTATCGGCAAGCAGGGCAGAATTGCTAAGGCAATCCGTGTTGTTATGCGTGCTGCTGCAAATCGCAAAGATGCAAAAATATCGGTTGAAATAGATTAGTTAAAAAGCCCGCAGGGGCTTTTTTAACTAATGATGAATGATAAATGATAAATGATGAATTTCGGGTGCTCGCCGCACGGGCATTATAATCGGGTGCGGGTGTCCCGCCATTAATTCATCATTCATAATTCATAACTCATAATTAACTATGAATAAATTTTTAGAACTCGGAAAAGTTAATAATACCCACGGACTCAGAGGCGAGGTCAAGCTCGAAATGTGGTGCGACGGCATAGAATATATTAAGCAGCTTAAAACCGTTTATCTTGACAGCGAGGGCAAAAAACCGCTGACGCTCCTGAGTGCCAGACCGCAGAAGAATATCGCAATTCTCAAATTTGCCGAAATTCCCTCTATAAACGAGGCGGAAGAACTCAAGGGCAAAGTCATTTATTGCAACCGTGACGATGCAAAGATTGACGAGGACGCACACTACATTGCCGATATTATCGGCTGCTACGTTGTTGACGCCGACACTGAAGAGGAGTACGGCAAGGTCGTTGACGTTCAGAATTACGGCTCGTGTGATATTTATGATATTGAAAGCTGGGGCAAGCACACGCTTATACCCGCAATACCCGATGTTATCAAGGAAATAAATACCGAGTATCAGGTTATTTATATTACGCCGATGAAAGGACTTTTTGATGAGAATTGATATTTTAACTTTGTTCTGCGATATGTGCAACAGCGTTCTCAGTGAAAGTATCATAGGCAGAGCGAGGCAGTCGGGTAAGGTGGAAATCAATACGCACGATATACGTGATTTTACGCTCGATAAGCACCGCAGAGTAGACGATAAACCTTACGGCGGCGGTATGGGTATGGTTATGCAGGCAGAACCTATTTACGCCTGCTTTAATTCGCTGTACAACGAAATAGGCACACGCCCGCATCTTATATATATGACGCCGCAGGGCAAAACGCTTACGCAGGAGCGTGTAAAAGAACTTGCCAGGCTTGACAATATCGCAATCCTTTGCGGTCATTACGAGGGTATTGACGAGCGGGTTATTGAGGAACTTCAGCCCGAGGAAATCTCAGTCGGCGACTATGTTCTTACAGGCGGTGAACTGCCCGCACTTATTGTTGCCGACAGCGTTTCAAGAATGCTTCCGGGCGTTCTGTCCGACGATGAATGCTTTGAGGAGGAGAGTCACTACAACTCACTCCTTGAATACCCGCAGTACACCCATCCTGCCGAGTGGAACGGCAGGGAAGTGCCGTCTGTTCTGCTGTCGGGTCACCACGCAAACGTGGAAAAGTGGCGAAGGGAACAGTCTCTTATGCGTACTCTTGAACGCCGCCCCGATATGCTCAAAACAGCAGACCTTACCGAAAACGACAAAAAGTTTTTGGACTCCTTAAAATCCTTATAAAATTATGTTAAAATTGCACAAATATTCAAATAAATATTTAGTGATAATTCATTAGTCATACGAAGTTTTGCAAACGGCGTTGACGATTAAAAAATTAGTGATATAATATAGCAGATAACAAAAAAAGTTATTAATTAACACAATATATATCATATGGTTTTTTGAGAGGTACTAAATATGTTCGTAAAAGATGTAACCGTTGAAAATCAGGTTGGACTTCACGCTCGTCCTGCAACTTTCTTCATTCAGAAAGCAAACGAATTCAAATCATCAATCTGGGTAGAGAAGGAAGAAAGAAGAGTTAACGCTAAATCACTTCTCGGTGTTCTTTCACTTGGTATTATGGGCGGCACAGCAATCAGAATCATCGCTGACGGCTCGGACGAGGAAGAAGCTGTTGAAGGTCTTGTAGCACTTGTAAAAAGCGGCTTTAACGAATAATGATTTAAACTTTTAAGACTCTCCTTTGGAGAGTCTTTTTTGTTGTAATAAAACTGTGCTTGTGGTATAATTATAAATCAGAAAGGAGGTAATTGCCTTGACAGAAAAAGAACTTCGTAAAAAAGCGATGGCTCTGCCGCTTAACCCCGGCGTGTACATTATGAAAAACAAAGATAAAAAAATTATCTATATCGGCAAGGCAAAGGCTCTTAAAAACAGAGTTTCCTCCTACTTCGGCAGCCACTCAAACCATTCGCTCAAAGTTATTAGAATGGTCGAAAACGTTGACGATTTTGATTACATTCTGTGCGATACGGAGTTTGAGGCACTCGTCCTTGAATGTTCGCTTATAAAACAGCATATGCCAAAATATAACATTTTGCTGAAGGACGACAAGGGCTATAACTATATTAAAGTAACCAAAGAGGAGTTCCCGAGAATTAAAGAGTGTTACCGTATGGATGACGACAACGCCACGTACATCGGTCCGTTCATATCGAACTTCTCGGTTAAAAAAGCGGTTGAAGAAACCCGAAGAATTTACAAGCTCCCGGACTGCAACAAAAAATTCCCCCGTGACTGGGGCAAGTCCCGTCCCTGCCTCAACGGATTTATGGGTCTTTGCTGTGCTCCGTGCAACGCTGCGGTCACTAAAGAGGAGTATATTCAGAATATCAACGACGCAGTGGCGTTTTTAAAAGGCGGCAGTGTAAAGGCGGTTAAGGATATGACTGCTAAAATGCAGGAGTACTCCGAGAATCTCGAGTTTGAAAAAGCCGCAAAACTGCGTGACAGAATCAAGGCAATCAAAAACCTCGAGGAAAAGCAGAAAGTAGTTTCTATCAACGTTCCTGAAGAAGACGTTTTCGCCCTTGTTGACTCGGGCAAAAAGGCGTGTTTTGACGTTCTGCGTTTCAAAAACGGCAGACTTTACGATACGGAACACTGGCTGATTGACAGCGTTGACAGTCATGCCGAGGCACGCTTTGAACTCATTGAGCGTTACTATTCTATGCGTGATTATATTCCGTCACGTATTGCTGTTGACGGCGAAATCGCCGAAGAGGAACTTTTGCATCAGCACCTTGAAAGTCTGCGTGGCAAAAAGCTTGATATTATTCACCCGCAGAAGGGCGAACACCTTGCAATTGTAAATATGTGCATCAAGAATGCAAACGAACATCTTGCACAGAATCAGGGCCGTCTCGGCAAAGAGATGGCTGCACTTGAGGAACTTGCAACCCTTCTCGGACTGCCCAAACCGCCCGAGTACATCGAGAGTTACGATATTTCGCACACCTTCGGTGCGGACAATGTTGCAGGTATGGTGGTCTTCCACAACGGCAGACCGATGAAGAGTGCTTACAAACGCTTTTCAATCAAAGGCTTTGACGGGCAGAACGATGTCGGCTCAATGAACGAAGTGCTTGAACGCAGATTTAAGCACTACTATGAGGACGGTGAGGACAGCACTTTCAAAATCAAGCCCGACCTCATTCTTCTTGACGGCGGACAGCCACAGGTGAACGCCGTTCTTCCTGTTATAGCACAGATGAAAATTGACGTTCCCGTGTTTGGTATGGTCAAAGACAACAAACACCGCACACGTGCAATAGCATTTGACGGCGGCGAAATTCAGATTAATTCGCATCGCAGTGCATTCACGCTTGTGTCTAACATTCAGGAGGAAGTTCACAGGTTTGCAATAACTTATCATCACAAAAAGCATCAGAAGTCAACTTTCTCGTCAGGACTTATGAAAATTGACGGAATCGGCGAAAAAAAGGCCAAGGCATTGCTTAAACATTTCAAAACTGTTGCAAAAATCCGTAATGCGTCGGTCGATGAATTGTGTAGTGTAGAGGGTATTTCGCCCCGTAATGCACAAGATATTGCAAAATATTATCAAAATAATTAAAATTTACTAAATATCTTGACTAAAACGCCTTATATAGTTATAATATTTAGTGACCTAATACACACAAAAAGGAATTATGTTATGCGAGTAATCACAGGTTCAGCCCGTGGCAGACGGCTCGAAACACTTGAAGGCGAGCAGATTACAAGACCAACCTCGCAGGCGGTCAAAGAGGCACTGTTCAGTTCAATTCAGTTTGAACTCGAAGGCAGGCGGGTGCTTGACTTGTTTGCAGGTTGCGGACAGCTTGGTATTGAGGCACTCAGCCGAGGTGCTGCAGTATGCACTTTTGTTGAGAATAACAGAGCCGCTTACAAAGTGACCGAGGGCAACATATCGCACTGCGGCTTTACCGAGCGTTCAAACCTCGTTTTTTCAGACGCAACCTCCTTTTTGATGCGAGGCGGCAGTTACGATATAGCGTTTGTTGACCCGCCGTACAGCGAAGGTCTGTACAAAAAATGTCTTGACTTGCTGTCTGAACGTATGGCGGACGACGGCGTGATTATCTGCGAAAGTAAGGCGGACGAGCCTTTGCCCGAAACTGCAGGCAATTTCGTAAAATCACGTGAGCGTAAATACGGCAAGTCAAAATTAACATATTACAGAAAAGGTTAAATATGAAAAAAGCAATCTGCCCAGGCAGTTTTGACCCTGTTACTCTCGGTCATATTGACATTATTGAGCGTGCAGCCGATATCTTTGACGAGGTTGTGGTGCTTGTAATGAGTAACAGAAGCAAAAAGGATTCACTTTTTACCGTTGAGGAACGAATGGAACTTATTGCCCGTTCGGTTAACCTTGCGAATGTAAAAATTGATACATATAACGGACTTCTTGTTGACTACGTTCGCAATAGCGGAGCAGTCGCAATTGTTAAAGGGCTGAGGGCGATGTCTGATTTTGAATACGAATTCCAGCAGGCACTCACCAACAAATCTCTTTATCCTGCAGCCGAAACTATGTTTCTGTGTGCAAGGGGCGAAAATACGTTTTTGTCCTCCAGTATGGTAAAAGAGGTTTGCAGGCTCGGCGGCGATATAAGACCGTTTGTACCCGAAAGCATATCAGACGATATTTATAAAAGATGTAAAGGAGACAATTAAAATGACCAACACCGATATCTTACTTGAAGACCTTGAAGACGTACTTGATGACGCAACTGCAATTCCGCTTTCCAAAAAGAGTGCGGTGGATGTAGAGAAAATTAAGACTATCATTGAGGATATCCGTCTTAATACTCCACAGGAAACAAAGCAGGCAAAGGCTATTGTTGACTCAAGAAATACTATTCTTGAAGACGCTAAAAAAGAAGCTGCAGAGATTATCAAGAAGGCTCAGGCAGAGGCAAGAGACCTTGTTGCACGTGACGAAATCACAAAGACAGCTCAGGCAGAGGCTACTGAGATTATCGCAAAGGCTAACGAACAGGGCAAGGCTATGGTTCAGGAGGCTCAGAATCAGGCTTCCGAAATTCTCGGCAACGCTACAACTCAGGCTAACGAGATGGTTACATCTGCTCAGAACAAGTCAAGAGAAATGCTCAGTGCAGTTAATAACTACGCTGACGACACACTCCTTTCCATCGACGACTCACTTTATAAGTCGCTTCAGGATGTTCGTCGTATCCGTCAGGGCATCTCAAATGCTCAGAATCGCAAAATGGACTAATGTTCGTCAAAAGCACCGTAAAGCTTACGCTTTGGGGCACCCTACGGAAATAGGGTTAGGTTTTGGCTTTGTCCTTTTGCTCCTAAATGCATTAAAAACCGCCTGAATACGCAAGTATGCAGGCGGTTTTATAATACCTTTATGACCTAAAATTACTTTGCCAAAACTGCTTTGCACCCAAAAATGAGCATATTTTTTGTTAGAACAAAGCATAAAATCACCGTAAGGCTGACGCCTTGCGGTGATTTTTAATACAGTTATAGCGAAAAAGCTGCCATTTTTGGGCTGACACTATTTTCGCAGGGTACCCCTTGCGGTGCTTTTTTGTTTATAAAAAATTATTGACATATTATAATATATAATATATAATTAAAAAGTTAAAAAGTATTAATTCAAAGGAGTTTTTGATATGGCAGCAAAAGTTTTCAAAATGACAGAGGCAGGCAAGGCTAAACTTGAGGAAGAGCTTGAATATCTCTCCACTCAGGGCAGAAACGACATTGCCGAAAAACTTAAGGTTGCACGTTCATACGGCGACCTTTCCGAAAACAGCGAATATGACGAGGCAAAGAGCGAGCAGGCAAAAATCGAGGCTCGTATTAACGAACTCAAGTATCAGCTTGACCACGCTGTACTTGTTGAGTCTATGGACAGCGACAGCGTGTCTATGGGTGCAAGAGTTACAGTCCTTCGTAAAAACGACAGTAAAGAGATTGTTTACGAGATTGTAGGCTACGGTCAGAACAACGCAGCAGAGGGCAAAATCACAGACGAAAGCCCTGTAGGTGCAGCACTCATCGGTGCAAAAATCGGCGATACCGTAACAGTTGAGGCACCTGTCGGAAACATCGAATTTGATATCTTAAACATCGAAAAATAGTACAGTAAGAGGTAAATTTTATGGCAGGAAAGTTTGAAATCACCAAAGCAGGTGACGGTACTTTCACATTTGAATTTTTTATTGACGACAAGGCTGTGGGCAAGTCACCCGTGTTTGACAAGGAGGACGCATGTAAGCGTGGAGTCAAGGCTGTTAAAAAGAACAGCAGAATGAAGGTGCAAAACACCCTTCAGAACGACGAGGAAAAGACCAATCCCAAGTATCTTGTTGAGGCTGACGGCGACAAGGTTAAGTACACTCTCTTTCTTCAGACGGGTGCGGTTGCACTCGAGGGCGAGGCAGACAGCGAGGCTGATGTTCTTGCTGTAATTGAGGCTATAGGCAACAACGCAAACGCCGCACAGATGAAAATGGCAGAGGTTGTACTCTCTGAAAATGAGCAGAAGCAGATAAGAATTGACAAACTCAAAGCTCTTCAGGACAGCGGCAAAGACCCGTTTGAGATTACCCTCGCAACACAGACTCACCACTCGGACGAAATCAAAGAAAACTTTGACGAACTTGAGGAAAAGGACGTTACAATCGCAGGCAGAATTATGACCTGGCGTGATATGGGCAAGGCTAATTTCATCGACATTCAGGACCGAAACGGCAGAATTCAGGCGTATGTTCGTATGAATGATGTAGGCGAGGATGTTTTTGCCGAGTTTAAAGGCTGGGATATCGGCGATATTGTCGAGATTAAGGGCTTTGTTTTCAAAACAAGAACCGGCGAAATCTCCGTTCACGCAAAAGAAATCAGACTGCTTGCAAAATCCCTTCTTCCGCTGCCCGAAAAATTTCACGGTCTTACCGATACTGACACCAGATACCGCAAGCGTTATCTTGATATGATTATGAATCCCGATGTAAAGGACACTTTCATCAAGCGTTCAAAGATTATCACATCAATCCGCAACTATCTTGACTCGCTCGGTTTTATAGAGGTGGAAACACCTATGCTCAACACTATTGCAGGCGGTGCTGCAGCAAGACCGTTTATCACTCACCACAACACACTTGATATGGATATGTACCTCCGTATCGCAACAGAGCTTTACCTCAAAAGACTTATTGTCGGCGGTATGGAACGTGTATACGAAATCGGCAGAAACTTCCGTAACGAAGGTATGGACGTACGCCACAACCCCGAGTTTACCTGCATAGAACTCTATCAGGCGTTCACCGACTACCACGGTATGATGGATATTGCCGAAGCACTTATCAGAAACGCCGCAAACGAGGTTTGCGACAGTCTGCACATCACATTTAACGGCACGGAAATCGACCTTGAGTCACCGTTCAGACGAATGACAATGGTCGAGGCTGTTAAGGAGTACAGCGGCGTTGACTTTGCAGAGTTTATGAGCGACAACGATAAAGCGGTTGCCATCGCAAAAGAAAAAGAAATCGAAATCGAAAACGGCAAGGCAACATGGGGCGACATTCTCAATTCGTTCTTTGAAGAGTTCGTTGAGGAAAATCTTATTCAGCCCACATTCATTATGGATTACCCCGTAGAAATCAGCCCGCTTACCAAACGTAAGCCCGACTGCCCTGTTCTTACGGAGCGTTTTGAACTGTTTATTCTCGGCGGAGAGTACGGTAATGCTTATTCCGAACTCAACGACCCGATTGACCAGCTCGGCAGATTTGAGGCTCAGATGAAACTCAGAGAGGCAGGCGACGACGAGGCTAATATGATTGACCATGACTTCGTTACTGCACTTGAGTACGGTATGCCTCCGACAGGCGGCCTCGGTATTGGTATCGACAGACTTGTAATGTTGCTCACCGATAATTACTCAATCCGTGACGTACTTGCCTTCCCGACAATGAAACCTTTAGATTAGTACTATTAAGGAGATATATTATGCGTTCAGATTTAATTAAAGAAGGCCCGTCAAGAGCACCTCACCGTTCACTTCTGCGTGCTCTCGGTATTGACGAACTTGAAATGAAAAGACCTTTTGTTGCAGTAGTTAATTCAAAAAGCGATTATGTACCCGGTCATATGCACCTCGACAAGATTGCAGAGCAGGTTAAGGCCGGTATCCGCAACGCAGGCGGCGTGCCGTTTGAGTTCAACACAATCGCAGTGTGCGACGGTATTGCAATGAATCACAAGGGTATGAAGTATTCGCTCTGCTCACGTGAGCTTATTGCCGACAGCATTGAGGTTATGCTCACAGCACATCCGCTTGACGCAATCGTTTTTATCCCTAACTGCGACAAGATTGTTCCGGGTATGCTCCTCGCTGCGTGCAGACTCAATCTGCCGTGTATCTTTATCAGCGGCGGTCCTATGCTCCCCGGTAAAAGTACCGAAACCAAGAATCCAATCGGTCTTTCAGAGCAGTTTGAGTATGTAGGTGCCGAAAGCGTCGGCAAAATGAGCGTTCAGAACCTCGAGGCAACTGCGTTCACCGCTTGCCCGACTTGCGGTTCTTGCTCAGGCATGTATACAGCTAACTCAATGAACTGCCTTACCGAATCAATCGGTATGTCGCTTCCCGGCTCAGGCACAGTTCCTGCAGTATATTCTGCAAGACTCCGCCTTGCAAAAATGGCGGGCGAAAGGGTTATGGACCTTCTTAAAGATGACATCAAACCTTCGGACATCATCACCGAAAAGGCTATCGAAAACGCTATGCGTTGCGATATGGCTATCGGTTGTTCAACCAATACAATTCTTCACCTTACTGCTATTGCTCACGCAGCGGGTCACGACATTGATTTGTCCGACCTTAACGATATGGGCAACAGCACACCGCAGATTTGCAAACTCAATCCTGCGTCATCTGTGTTTATTACCGACCTCAACGACGTCGGAGGAATGCAGGCAGTAATTAAGGAGCTTGCACGTGGCGGACTTATTAACACAGACTGCCTTACCGTTAACGGCACAGTTGCAGACAGAATTTCTGTAGCACCCGACGCAGACGGCGAGGTTATCCGCAAACTCGAAACCCCGTTCTCAAAGGACGGCGGTATCGCTGTGCTCAAAGGCAATCTTGCTGAGGAGGGTGCAGTGGTAAAGAAGGGTGCAGTCGCTCCCGAAATGATGCAGCACAAAGGTCCGGCAAAGTGCTACAACTCCGAGGAAGAGGCAATAGCCGCAATTACAGGCGGCAAGGTTGTTTCGGGTGACGTTGTAGTTATCCGCTACGAAGGTCCAAAGGGCGGACCCGGTATGCGTGAGATGCTTTCACCCACTTCTGCAATCATCGGTATGGGTCTCGGCTCGTCCGTAGCTCTTCTTACCGACGGCAGATTTTCAGGTGCAACAAGGGGTGCGTCAATCGGTCATGTAAGTCCGGAGGCTGCAGTGGGCGGCACAATCGCACTTGTTGAGGACGGCGACGAAATCGAAATCGACATCCCTGCAAGAGTTCTCAAGGTTAACGTTTCAGACGAAGTACTTGCCGAGCGTAAAGCAAAATGGCAGGCACCAAAGCAGGAACTTACGGGTTATCTCAAGAGATATGCACAGCACGTAACATCAGGTTCACGTGGTGCAGTATTTGAGGACGATTAATCTTAATATCAAATCGTTACAAAAAATGGAAAACGAAAAGAAAACTACTAAAAAGCGAGCTACGGTCCGCCCGATGATAATAACGCCGCTCGTGTTTGTGCTTATCGCACTCATAGTGGCGGTGCCTGTGTCGCTCAAAGCGTACAGTTTTGCAAAGAATAAACTGCATCAGGCACGTGACACTATGCATATCGAACTCGGCGATTTACAGCCGAGCGACGATTACTTTAAAAAGTGCATAAAAGACGGTGCCGAAATGCAACGTGACGAACTTGCTTTCGGTTATAAAATCGGCACAATTGAGTGCAATAACGCTGCAGTCGGATGCGATGTTTATTACGGTATCAACCGTGTTTCAAAGCGTGAGGGCGTAGGCGTTTCATCAAACGGAGGTCTATTCGGAGAGGGCAAACAAATCCACATTGACGGCGACTCTTCAACTTCGTTCAAAGCACTCGACAAGGTCAAAAAAGGCGATGTCTTCACCGTGCAAACCCCGAACGGCGAGTATCAGTACGTTGTTAAGGATATACTTGTTGACACTGAATACACGGGCAATCTTAAGGGCGAGTATCTGCTCCTTACAACCGATGCAAGTCACGAGGCATTTTCGCATCAGAACAAGTACAAGCTTATGGTTGCGGCAACGCCCGGAACAGGGGAGGTGAACTGATGAGCAGCACTCATTCATCATCACATTCACACTCTCACTCTTCACACTCGTCGCATTCATCACACTCAAAAAGCAGTCGCTCAAGGCGTAGACGCAGCAGTGATGTAAAAGCGTTTCGCAAAACAAGATATTTCTTTGCATTTTTGCTTTTTGTATCCGTGACAGTGTTCTCGCTCAGTGCAGCTGCTAAAGCGTGCCCGCTTAACAAAAGCCGTGTTGCTCAGACGTTCACAAACGCTCAGTATGTATCGGGTCTTTATGAAGATGTGCGTACATATTCCGAAGATATGTGCCAGCGAAACTTTGTTCCTGAGTCCGCACTCGACGGAATTATCACCTTCGGGGCGGTTGACGAAATAAACCGTTCGTATGTCCTCGGCACAATGTCGCTTGATGAAAAGTATTCGTCAACTGTTTATACCGACAACATTGCCGACCTCAGTGCAGAACTTGAAAAGAGCATTTCCGCAACGCTGAAAGACAGCGACATAAAAGTTGCAAAAGAGCAGCAAAACGGTGCAAAGTCGCTTGCAAACGACATCGGTTCATACCTTTTGAACCGTATGAGCATAACGTATCTGAACAGTATTAAAACGGTGCTCAATCTCGGCACAACTGCTGCGGTTGTATCAATGATTGTAAGCGGAATTATAAGCGTTGCACTCGCTTTGATTGTAATAACAATGGGCAGCGAACTCTACCGTAACGTACGCAGCATAAGTCATTCGCTGTCGGCAAGTGCATTATCGTGCTTCTTTGCCTGCGGTGTTTACGGCATAGTGCATGATACAAAAGCACTGGGATTATATCCGCTATATCTAAATAATTCAGTGATGGATTTTTTGTCCTCCTGCGTCAATACGTTGCTGTTTACAGGCGTCATACTTCTTGTTATGTCGTTTGTAACGATGACTCAGGCGTGGAGGCTCAAATCAAAGGCACTTGATTCTTAAGGGATCATATTTGCAGGTATGCGGCTTGCCGTGTGCCAAGAGGTGAAATTATGGATGAATTAAAACAGAAAAATAATCCGACAGAAGTTCTTGATGATGACGTAATGATTAAGGTTGACCACGTTACTATGAGGTTTAATCTCGACAAAGAAAAGGTGGACAACCTCAAAGAATTCGTTATACGCAAACTCAAGGGTAACCTTAAATACAAGCAGTTTGTAGCTCTTAATGATATTCAGTTTGAAGTTAGAAAGGGCGAACGACTTGCAATTTTAGGTTTTAACGGTGCAGGCAAGAGTACGCTTCTTAAAACCATTGTAGGCGTATATAAGCCCACAGAAGGCGAAGTGTTCAAAAAAGGCGTAATCGCACCGCTTCTGGAACTCGGTGCAGGCTTTGACCCCAACTATTCAGGCAGGGAAAACATCTATCTTTACGGTGCAATCCTCGGCTATTCAAGGGAGTATATTGCAAGCAAAATCGACGAGATTATAGACTTTTCGGAACTCGGTCACTTTATCGAAGTACCTGTAAAAAACTACTCTTCGGGTATGCGTGCAAGACTCGGCTTCTCAATCGCAACTGCAGTTGACCCCGACGTGCTTATCCTCGACGAAGTGCTTTCAGTCGGCGACGCAAAGTTCAAGAAAAAGAGCCTTGCAAAAGTACGCTCAATGTTCGACAAAGGCGTTACGGTTCTGTTTGTTTCGCATAATATTGATCAGGTAAAAGCAATCTGTAACAAAGCGATTTTGCTCGAACACGGCACAATTATCGCAAAAGGCGATGTTGAAGATGTGGCTGCTATTTATGAAGAAAAAACGGCTAAGCCTAAAAAGCCAAAGCCGAAGGAAGAGCAAAAAGAAGAGCCTGAAGAAGTTAAAAAAGAAACTTCAAAAGAGGAGCAGTAAATGGCTGAAACAAATAAAAACGGCAAAACCGTACTCATTTTGATTATGGCGATAATAATTGTCATTCTCGCTGTTGCGGTTGCGTTCCTTGCAGGCAAACTGTCTGCCAGGGACGAAGAAAAAAGCACTGCCGCAAAAACTACCACGGCAGCGGCAAGTGAAGTTCAGACAACAGAAAAAAACACACCTGCTGAACAAACCGACGCTTATACCACATTCACTTATAAGCCGACAGGTGATAAACTCGTGCTTAACGGTTACACAATAGATAGTTTTCTCGAACACAATCCGAATTTCAGTTGCGGTTACTTCAGCGATAACAGTACGGGCGACAGCGGTTACAAGGGCGAAGATATCGCCGTTTCGGACAGTTATACTGCCGAAATGTTCCACACGGGTGATAATACCGACTCACTTCTGACTGTGAGCGTCCGTAATTTCACGGGTGAAACAATTAAGATTAACAGTTGCGAAATCACTAAAATCGTTATTACTTCCGACCTTCTCACCGTAAACGGCGTTGGTGTCGGCTCAGGTGAAAGCGATGTTATCGCAGCACTTGGCAGTCCAAATAGCGGCGACGAGAGTGCATACCTCAGTTATAAATGTACAAACAGCCGTGCAATCCTTCTCTTCAGCCTTGATAACGATATGAAGGTTGACAGTATGGTAATCGATTATAACTATTAAAAAATCCGCAAGCATCAGCTTGCGGATTTTCATTAAACTATTATTCTTCGTATTCGTCTTCGTTTTCCCAGTTGTGATAGATGTTCTGGACGTCTTCGTTTTCGTCAAACATATCAATCATCTTAGACATCTTTTTCATATCGTCCTGACTTTCAAGTCTTGTGTAAGTTGATGGAATATATGCCGTCTCGGACGAAACAATCACGTAACCCTTTGCGTCAAGGTCGTCACGAACAAGACCAAGGTCGTTCGGCTCGGTGCGGATTTCAAAGATGTCCTCGTCGTCGGTAAGAAAATCTGTTGCACCTGCTTCAAGAGCGTCTTCCATAAGCCGGTCTTCGTCGGTGTCTTCCTTTTCTATAATGATAACACCCTCTTTTGAGAACATAAAACTAACCGAACCCGGGTTGCCCATATTGCCCCCCGCTTTTGAGAAGTAATGGCGTACTTCGCCTGCTGTGCGGTTGCGGTTGTCGGTAAGTGCCTCAACAACTACTGCAACACCGCTCGGTCCGTAGCCTTCGTAAACAATCTCTTCATAGTTTGCACTGTCTGTGTCGCCGGCAGCTTTCTTAAGCATACGCTCAATGTTATCGTTAGGCACATTGTTTTGCTTAGCCTTGGCAATAACGTCTCTTAGCTTTGCGTTGTTGTTAGGGTCGGCACCGCCGTTCTTAACTGCAACTGCAAGTTCTCTTCCTATCTTGGTAAAAATTTTTGCCCTTGCGGCGTCGTTGGCACCCTTCTTACGCTTGATGGTGCTCCATTTATTATGTCCGCTCATATTCTCAAGTCCTTCCGTTAAAAACTATTAGTTATTTTAACATAATATATAATAGGTTTCAAGAGTGAATTTTCTTGACAAAAATTACAAAGCACCTTATACTTTTGATAGGTGAAAAATATGAAAAAAATCGCAGTAGTAAATGATATATCAGGTTTCGGCAGATGTTCGCTTACTGCCGCACTGCCTATAATATCGTCGTTCGGAGTGCAGTGCTGTCCTCTTGTAACAGGTGTGTATTCCAACCAGACGGGCTACGACAGTTATAAATGTGCAGACCTTACGTCGAGCCTGCCTCTGTTTATTGACGAGTGGAAAAAACTCGGCGTTTCTTTTGACGCAATAATCACAGGATTTGTAACAAGCGGCGAGCAGGGAAGAGTAATTGCTGATTTTGTTGACGAGTTCGGAAATGGTGCAATTGTTGTTACCGACCCTATTATGGCGGACGACGGCGAAGTCTACGACGGGTTTGACGTCGAAAGAATAAATGCCGTAAAGGCTCTTGCAAAAAAAGCCGACGTTATTACGCCCAATCTGCACGAACTCTGCATTCTTGCAGGCAGGGAATTCAGCGATAGCCTCAGCAACAACGAGATAAAAGATATGTCTGCCGCAACGGGCAACAAAACGGTGATAACCACGGGTATCAAGCGTGGTAACAGCGTTGTAACCGCCGTTTACAGCGAAGGCAGATTTGAAACCGTAACGCAGAAAAAACTCGGCAACAGTTTTTCGGGTACGGGCGATATACTTGTAAGTTTTGTCACTGCCGCAATAGTCAGCGGCGACGATGTTTTTACAGCAGTGCAAAATGCCTGCGACTTTATCGGCAAAGCAATTGAACTTACTCTTGCCGACAATCCCGAAACGCCTTACAGAGCCGAGGGCATATACTTTGAAAAACTTCTGTCACATAACTAAGAAAAAGCTATGCATAGCTTTTTTCGTATTCGTACAGTGCCTTTGTCAAAGCAATGTAGCAGT
>SVQF01000026.1 GCA_015065445.1 Oscillospiraceae bacterium
TTTGTTCCCTCTTCAAAAAGTGCAAGCGATTCGTCAAGCGAAGCCTCGTTCTTTTCGAGAAGCGTTACTATTTCTTCAAGGCGTTCAATAGCCTTCTCATAAGTCATTTCATTATCCATTATTTTACCTCCGTTACGTCGGCGGATATTTCTCCGTCAGACAGCACAACAGTAATTGTATCGCCGACTTTAAGCCCGTCTATAGCGGCAACAACTTTGCCGTCGTGCTTGGTAATTGAGTAACCTCTTGACAAAACTTCAAGCGGGCTGAGTGCTGTCAAAGCCCTTGCGATACCGCTGATTCTTCTGCCTTCGTTTTCAATACGGTTTTTAAAAGCAAGATTTATTCTTTCTCCGCTGTTTTGTACTGAAGCAAAGAGTTTTTCAAAAAAAACACCACGGTTTGACAGTGCGGATTTATTTTTTATATAGTCAAGTCGTGTCTGCTCATTTTCCGCAATTTTTTCAATAGCGTCATTAAGCGAAGACGCAAGATTTGCGACGTTAAGTTTAAGGTGATTTATGTCAGGCACAGCAAGTTCTGCCGCCGCACTCGGTGTAGGTGCACGCATATCGGCAACAAAGTCGCAAATCGTTGTGTCCGTTTCGTGACCGACTGCAGAGATTATCGGCGTGTTGCAAAGGTAAACGGCACGTGCTACCTCTTCGGTATTGAACGCCCATAAATCTTCTATTGAGCCGCCGCCTCGCCCTACAATAATTGTGTCGATACCTTCTACTGAGTCAAGAAAACGTATTGACCGCACAATGTCGGGAGCAGCCAGTTCGCCCTGAACAATTGTGGGCGAAATCACTATTTCGCAAAGCGGATAGCGGCGTGAAATAACATTCTTTATATCTTCGACCGCTGCACCCATATTTGAAGTTACCACGCCGATTTTTTTAGGATACATCGGTATAGGTTTTTTATGGGACTGCTCAAAAAGTCCTTCTGATTCGAGTTTACTTTTGAGCTGCTCAAAGGCAACCTGCAGGTCGCCCACGCCGTCCACCTGCATATCACGGACATATAGCTGATAAACGCCGTCACGCTCATAAACGCCTATCTGACCGAAGCAAACAACCTTCATACCGTTTTCGGGTTCAAATCTCAGTTTGTAATTATCACCCGAAAACATCACGCATTTAAGCTGGCTTTTGCTGTCTTTAAGCGTAAAATACATATGACCTCTGTTGTAGTGTTTGAAGTTAGAAATCTCGCCCTTGATATAGATATTCTGAATGGGCGGAATCTCGTCAAACAGAGATTTAATATACATATTCACTTGTGACACAGTAAATACAGCCATAATCAGTTATGTTTTATTGACGCAAAAAGTGCTGTGCCTGCCGCATTGTCGAGCGAAAACTCGGGTGCGGCAAAGTATGCACCGTACTTTTGGGTAATTTGTTGTTTAAGCATTTTATTAGATGAAACGCCGCCTGAAAAAATTACAGGCAGGTCTCCGTATTCTTGAATAATTCTGCCAAGCATCGCATCTACAGTTGAGCATACGTACTGCAATACGAATTTTGCAATATTTTTGTGCGGTTCGCCTCTGTCGAGCATCTGCTTTGCTTTGTTTTCAACGCCGCTGAGTGAACAGTCTGCACCTTTCATAGAGGGTTTTATTCGGTAATTTTCGGTACAATCCGCAGCGAGTTCATCGAGCTTTTTGCCGCATGGGAATGAGTATCCCATCATTACGCCTGCACGGTCGATGGCTTGTCCCGCTTTTAAATCAAGGCTGCCCGCTATGAGTTCTGCACGGATTACCTCATCTCCGTGAGGTTTTACAAGAAGAGCCTCGGTCGTACCGCCGCTCAAATGAAAAGCAAGAAACTCACGGTTAACAAGTTTGAGTTTATCGGCAGAATAGAGAGCTGCGAGTATATGTCCGACCTGATGGGAAGTTTTGTAAAGCTCTGCACCCGCCGCTTTTGCAACTGCAGTTGCTATACCGACTCCTACAGTAAAGCAAGGCATATAACTGCCGCTTACATTACGTGGTCTGTCACTTACGCCTACCGCTGCAAGATTGGCAAACTCAAGCTCCTCAAGAAGTTCGGGCATATTTACAGTGTGCTGAAACACAGCGTCACTTTGTCTGAGACCTCTCTCGCCGTTTCTGACAGTCAGCATTTTCTTTTTCTGTACAATACCGTCTTCTGTAAGGATAGCTGCCGAAGTTGTGTAGTTGCTTGTGTCAAAGCCTGCAGTCATTATTCGTTTCCTCTGACTACTGAGCCGAGTATTCCGTTAATAAACGACGCATCTTCGTCGCCTGAATATTTTTTGGCAAGTTCCACAGCTTCGTTGATTGCTATTGAGGTAGGAACGCTGTCCACAAACAGTGACTCGTAAATAGCAAGACGTAAGAGTGCAATATTGATTTTTGGAATACGTGAAAGACGCCATCCCTTTGAATATGCTTTAATCTTTTCGTCAAGAATATCGGCATTATCGTAAACACCGAAGAACAGCTCTTTTGAATATTCGCCGAGTTCTTCAATGTTCTCTTCAAAAATATTGCAAAGCTCGTCCTTGCCGTCATCTGAAAACTGACTTTCAAAAATGAGCAGAAGTGCCTGCTCCCTTTGTTTGTATCTGTTCATTTAATTCTCCAAAATAAAAACGCCGTGAATATACTATTCGCCGGCGTAACTGTTTACTCTTAGTTTTGTAAAGGTTCGTTTGAGCCGACGCCATCCTCGAAGTCTATACCGGCAACAACAACGTTGACTTTAGAAACAAGTCGCCCTGTCATATTCTGTACAGCCTCTTTAACATTCTTCTGCACGCTTTGTGCAACAGTTCTGATTTTTTTGTTAGGCTCAAGATTAAGGTATATGCTTATTGTTATATCGTCGCCGTTCTGATTTACTCTGACGGGACTCATAACTTTGAAACTACCGTTTTTAATTGTGTTTACAACGTCCACAGGTCTGTTTGAAAACGAACTGACTCCGTCCACATCCTTAGCGGCGTTTGTTGCTATTGAGGCAAGAACTTCTTCTGAAATAATTACACTGCCCTTTTCGTTTGATGAAGTGATTTCCATAATTACATCTCCTCCAAAAAGGTATTATAGCATATGTTGTATAAATATACAACCCCTATTTTATTTTATTACTTATTAAGTTGATTGTATAATTGACACATCTTCAAACGAACAGTTAAGCTGTCCGATTGCAATATCTTTAATTTGCATAACGAGAGTGTCGCTGAGGTCGCTGCTGTCTACAATTATGTCTACTTTTGTGCCGTCGGTACTGATTACCGCAAGACAGTTGTTTACACCCTTTGCAGTTACAAGAGTTTCGATTTTGTTTTCGTTTGAAATATTCTCAGAAAGTTTTGCCATATCCTCTGCCGCTTTTTGTCGTGCCTGCTCGCTTTCATCTGTTTTATCAAGAACCGACTGCAATTTGTCTATTGCCTCGTCACGTGCGTTCTGCCGCTCAACTCTTGCTGTGGCAAAGTATTCGTTTTCTTCTTTAGGAATTTCAGCTTTTGCGTCTACATACTCAGCCTCGCCAAGATTCTTAGCCTCACGGGTAGAACTGATAAGCGGCTGAATTGTCTCGGAAAGTTTGTTATTGTCAAAATACCAGTTGCCGAGAATACCCACTGCAAGCAGCAGTACAAACGACGCTGTTGCAACTCTTGTGCGTTTTGATTTTCGCTTTTTGATTTCTTCCTCGGTAAGAATAGGCTTTGCCTTTTTTTCTGCGTTATTCTGAACGTCTGTACTGTTTTCGTTTTTCATATGTAATACCCTTTCTGCATCAATGATTTATGTGTTTCTGTTGTCAGCCCCTCATTTTAGAAACGCTGATTTTTGCCGATGAAATGCCGTAAAGAGAACTTATGCACTTAATAATTTCTTCTCTTACAGCAATACTGTCGGCGCCGCTGCAAACGACTGCAACGCCTTTGATTTCGGGAAAAAATTCCTTAATGAGAACCGGAGTTTCGCCGTTTTGTCCGTTATATAATACATATTCGCTCTGGCTCGAATAATTACCGTTTTCGCTGTTTTGCTGAATGTTTTTTGCAAAGACGCTCTCGTTTGAATTTTTAAGCGTAATCATTACGTTGCACTTGCCTACACCGTCAATTGAAGATATTATTTTTTCTGTTTTTTCCTCAAGGTCATTTGTGTAATCGGAATAAGAAGTCTGCTGCTTTTCACTATTGTTACTGCGTTTTGGCGTAAGTTCGGATATACCGAGCAGGAGTATTCCTATAAGCCCTATGATTACAGCCGCTTTGATTTTTTTGTCGGATTTGCGGAATTTTTCTACTGCCTCTTTAAATTTAGTCTCCAATATTAATCACCCTGCAATTAAAACCGAGTCCTTCGAAAACAAGTCGGTTAACCTCTTCTTTATCGTATGAATCACTTACGGATATCTGTATGTCCGAAACCTCTATTTCTCCGCTGTTTTCGTCATATTTTGCAGTGCTTGTGACTGCAGTGCCGACAACTCCGTTTTCTTTTAAAAAATCTGATATTTCGCCGTTAATCATTGTTTCAACTGACTTGTTCTGATTAAGTTGTATCTCGTTAGAAATTCCTATTTTATCAAGGCTGAAGTCGTCTGCACTGAAATCCTGAAACGGCAGCACAAACGACACAAACACAAACACTGCAATAACCACTCTGAAAAACCTGTTCATACTGCCCTTAGGAGTCAGGAGTGAGAAAATCACGGCAATTATCAGCGATATACACACAGAAAGCGTCCACTGCTTTAAAAAATCCATTTAACCACCCGTTGCTATAAGAAGTCCAATTGAAATAACTGTAGTAACGCCCGACAGAATAAGAATTACATTGGCAAGAAGTAACGCATCTTTAAATGATTCGAGGACAAGCGACACACTTTTGTCGTCATACACGTCGGAAATTATGCTGCAAAGCGAAACGGAAAAACGCCACATAGCTACCTCGAGTACTGCGGGCAGAAATACAAACGCCACCGCCACTATCCCCACGATACCTACGCTGCTTTTTATAAGAGACGAATAGCTCTGTATCGACAGCAGACCTTCGCTGACAGAAGGACCGATTACGGGTACTACAGAGTTGATTACAAATCTTGCAGAGCGAATACCGAGTATATCAGCCCTTGCAGACACAGTTGTTTTTATCGAAAGCACCGATACAAAGGCACCCGAAATAAAACTAAGGCACCAAATCATAGCACTTTTAAGAGACGACGTCAGTTTGCCGAGATGCAGCTCAGAGCGTATTCCCGAGCATATGCCGATTGCGAGAAAGCAGTTTATTACCGGCATAAATATATTAGAGGCAATAAACGAAATTCCCTGCGAAAGCATAAGAAGCATTGCGTTAGAAGAAAAAGCGGTAACGCCTTTTCCGCTTGCAAGAACTATTGCACAGAAAACGGGAACAAACGCATATATAAAGTCACCTGCAACCCCGAGCGAAACGGAGCATAAAGCAACTGTTTTGCCTATTTGCGAAATCAGGAGCACAGCTACAAGCAGAGCGGAAGCGGTTGAAAAAGTGTCGCCAAGCGAAGAGACATTCTCTCCTTTGATACTGCTGATAAGGGATGACAGCATTATGTACAGAAGAACGCTGAGCATACCCTTCATAGGGCGTGTAACGCTGTCTTTTACCATTGAAATTACAACATCAACAAACGATTGAAGACTTAATGATGAAATATTTTCAAAGTCAAAATCGTCTAAACCGAGCGACTTTATGTAATCATAAGTTTCATCGTCCAAACTCTGCTCAAAGAATGATAAATCATAGCCCGACAGGTATTCGTTATACTTATCCTTATCGCCGTCTGCGGCAAAGGTGCTTAACGGAACTGCAAGCAAAACTGCTATAACTACTAAAAATCTTTTCATCTTACAAGTCCACCAACTATGCCAAGCACGGTTTCAAAAAGCGGCAAAAGCATTGCTACAACTGCAAGTTTGGCTGCAAACTCTGTTCCTGATGCGAGTGCATTTTCACCGTTATCACGGCATACGTCGGACACAAACTGAGTTATCAGCGTTATGCCGAGGGCTTTGAGCATCAGTTTTATAAAAGCATCCGACGTTTCGCTCGACGACGAAAACTCCTTGATACTGTCAACCACGGTTTTTAGTTCGCCTGCCGCAGCGAGAAAAAGCATCACGCCACCTGCAAGCGACAGCAGCACTGCAATACTTCTGTTTTTGTCCTTAATCAGAACCGTACAAAGCAAAACCGAAAATGATAATCCTACAATTTTAAGCATACTAAAGTTTAAACAAATCTTTTGCCTGGTCAAAAAGTTCACGTATTTGCGGTATCAGCATCATAAACACAACAATAATGCCCGCAATTGCCGTGAGCATTGCCTGGTCCTCCCTGCCGGTTCGCACAAGAAGGGTGTTAAGTACCGCAACAATTATTCCGACTGCGGCAATTTTAAAAATCAAATCGACATCCACTGTAAAACCTCCGTATCAAACAAAAATCAACGCAGCCATAAGTCCCGAAAACACTCCGAAAGTGAGGTACAGTCTGGCGTTTTTTGAATGATTTATTTTTTGTTCTTCTTCCTCTTTTGTTATGTAATCACAAAAGCCGTCAATAAGCAGAATCTGCGTCTGTATATCCGACATTCCAAGCGAATGAACGAAGTTGTTCAATTCCTTGTTGACCGCTGAAGAAAGCGGTGAATTTATGTTTCTTCCATCTTTTAGAACATCGCTGTTAATAAAGCTCAGATGGGTCAGTTTATAACGCTCTACGGTTTGGTCTATCAGCGGTAAAATAGGCGTTGCACGGTATAAAAAATCACGTTTAAGACAACCGCAAAGCACTATGAGTTCACGGTAGATTACCAGCCGTTTTTTAGAACTTTCATACATCGAATATCCCACCGTTGAAGTTGCTAACATCACTGCTATCAGTCCTGCGTATTTCACTAATAACCTCCTCAATATCTATAATTTCCGCACTGTAAGAAGTACCTTTGAGCAGTATAATATACGAGAATTCGCCTGTTTTTATAAGCTGCCTTATGATACGTTTTTTGTACAAATCCTCCACGCTGCCGATATGAACGGAAAGTGCAAACGAAACTCCTGACGAGAAAGCTTGCGAAACCGCAGTTACTTCGCTTTCTTTTGACACCTCGTCACAGATTATCATATCAGGCGAAAGGGTGCGTGTTGCAAGTTCTATCCCCTCTGCTTTAGGGAATGATGACAAAACATCTGTGTTGAAGCCCACGCTCATAAATCCGTCGCCGAACTTACCTGCAATTTCGTTTCTTTCGTCAATCACTGCAACCTTTTTGTATCTGTCGTTAAATCCGCTCGAAAGCTGGTACGCCATATCACGAAGCAGGGTTGTTTTGCCACTTGACGGCATTCCTGCTACTATAACCGATGGAAAGGAATTGACGTACAGAAAATCAAGCACCGTCTTGCTGCAACCTACGACTTCACGTGGGATTCGTATATTGAGCGAATAGATGTCTTTAACGCTTACAATTTCATTTTTGCTCAATACCGCTGTTCCGGACAGACCGACTCTTGCTCCGTTTTTAAGAGTGATAAATCCGCTGTTTATATGTTCCGTGTTGGCATACACCGAATAGTCGCAGAGTTTTAAATAAAGCCTGTCTACGCTTTGTGCAGAACACTTAACGCTGCTGTGGAACGGCGAGTCGGAAAGTTCGCCTTTTTCATTGATAAAATACGAGGTACTGCGTACAACTAATACGAGATAATTATTTTTTCGTATTCGGATTTCTGTTATTTTGGACAAAATATCCTTGTCAAGAAGTCTTATTGCAGACGAAACGTCATCATCAAGCAGATTAAGTATGTAGCTTAAATCTGACAAGCACATCACCTCTAATAATTTTTATGCGGACAAGATGTAAATATTACAAAGAGGTTAAATTTGCACCAAAGCAATTGAATAATAGTAATTAATATGCTAATATATTTTGCGTATTAATTTAGTTAAGGTGAAAGTATGAATATCACTAAGTCGGAAAACAGAATAACCACTACAAAGCTGATTAACGGCGAAACCGTTAATTTCACTTTTTGTTATGCGGCTATTTGTTTTTTGTTTATTGTTTTAAAGCAGCTTGGTAAGATTGCTATTGGACTGAGTGCAGCGGTTGCGGTGCCTGTTTCGTTTGCAATTTCGGCTGCTGTTTTCTATTTATTGGAGAAAAAATTTGTATTTACAAAAAAGGTCAGAACAACAACCGCCACGCAGATTTTGTTCACGGTTTTAAGGTGCGTTGTTGATTTGGGATTCTTTAAACTCTGTGACTTTGTGTTCTCCAAGACGCTCGGCAAAGGCTCGGCTCTTGTATTTTTACTGACAGGCATACTGCTTTTGTTCTTTAACTACTATTTTGACAGGCTTATTACATTTGACTGCCGCAGCAATCCAATGAACAACTATAACGGCAGAGCGTACAGATTATTCTTTAATAACAGATTCGTTATACTGTCGTCGCTTATTGCTATGACGGGTCTCGGATTTGCATATATAGTTTTCAGCGTATTCCCGTTTGGCGACACCACTGTGCTGAGAATGGACCTTTACCATCAGTACGGTCCGCTTTACTGTGAACTTTTTGACAGAGTTACAAACCACGAGAGTTTTATTTACTCATGGGTTTCGGGCGGCGGAACAAGTTTTCTCGGCAACTATTTTAACTATCTGTCGTCGCCGATTTCGTTTGTAATACTGCTGTTTGACCGCAAGGATATGCCGTTTGCAATAACCACTATGGTTATGATTAAATGTATGCTTTCGGCTGCGACGTTCACATATTACCTCAAAGCGTCGCAAAAGAGTCACACATATGCTTCTGCAGCGTTCGGCGTTTTCTACGCATTCTGTGCATATTTTCTTGCATACTATTGGAATATTATGTGGCTTGACGGAATGGTACTGTTCCCGCTTGTAATACTCGGTATTGAAAAGATTGTTGACGAGAGAAAACCGCTTTTGTATATTGCGTCGCTCACAGTTCTGCTTTACAGCACGTACTACATTGGATTTATGACCTGCATTTTTGCAGTTGTATACTTCTTTGCGTATCTTGCAATGTCGCCTTCAAAGGCTAAACCCAAGCCTTTAAAAGCCGTAAAAAAAGTAAATGAAAACGGCAAAAAGAAAAAGGTTACATTCTCGCTTGAGCCACTCAGACAGAACAGACTTATCAGCAGCGGGGTGACTTTTGGCTTTTCGTCATTGCTTGCAGGTATGCTTTGTGCGGTAACTCTTATACCCGTATACTTTATTCTGCAGTCCTCATCAGCTACGTCGGACGCAATGCCTGCGTCTGGCGAAGTATATTTTGACATAATAAACATTATCACGTCACATCTCGCAGGACTGACGACAACTATTCGTTCGTCGGGCGAAGACGTGCTGCCTAACATCTACTGCGGCATACTCCCCGTACTACTGCTGCCGATGTTTATAATGAACAAGAAGATTGCAATAAGAGAAAAAATAGTTTACGTTCTTCTTATAATTTTCTTTGTGTTCAGTTTCAGTAATAATTTTGCAAACTTCTTCTGGCACGCAAAGCATTTTCCAAACGATTTGCCTTACCGCTTTTCGTTTATGTACTCGTTTTTAATTATTGTTGTGGCATACAAGGCGTTAAAGCATATCAAAGCTCTTGAGTACAAGGATATTGCTCTCGTGGGAATGTTCTGGGTTATGCTTGTTTTGTTTTTCCAGAAATTCCCCACAGAAAAGTTCAACGAAGCTACAATCTATATTTCGCTCGGACTGATTATGGCGTGGACCGCTGTGCTGCTTGTTATAAGAAAAGGTAATATTTCTAAACTTATAGCAGGAATAACTGTTGTTGCGATCGCGTTTTGTGAAGTTATTATTGCGGACACAAGCTCTTACATTTTTATGCGTAACGAGGGCGAGTATGTGGCAAACTACGACAAATATCAGGACACCATCAAATATGTTGAAGGCAAGGACGACGGATTTTACCGTCAGGAACTCTGCTATCTTGACACACGTATGGACCCTTGCCTTTACGGATACAACGGCATTTCGGTATTTTCTTCTATGGCTTATGAAGATTATTCGGGGCTCCAGTATTCGCTGGGTATGTTCGGCAACAGAATAAACTCGTACACATACAACACGCAGACTCCTGTTTACAATATGATGTACAACATCAAATACCTCACTCAGACCGAAACCCGTATGCCGCCTTCGGATGATTTTTATTCTAAGTTCTACTCCTCTGATGAAGGCAGGGCTGATGTTTATAAAAACGACTACTACCTTCCGATTTCGTATGTGGTCAGCAAAGACGTTGACAACTGGGAGTTTTACGAAGGTAATCCGTTTGACGTGCAGGAAAGCTTTATTGACAACGCTGCAGGTGTAAGCGATGTGTTTGTGCCTGTTAAGTATGTATCTACCGAGTCTTTTGGTTGCGAATGTGAAGACGTTACCGAAAACGGCGTATACTCATTCACCAAAGACGCCGATATGGACGGCGGCACCATTGACGTTACAATCGAAACGGTTAACGACAGCAATCTGTACATCTACATTTCGTCCTACGCAATTGACAACGTTAACTACTTCTGGGACAACGAGGAGCAGACCGAGGACCAGTACATTGACGAGCCGTATATAATGGACCTCGGTAAGCACGAAAAAGGCGACAAAGTCCGCATTGAACTGAGTCTTGCAGGAATGGACACCGACAGTTCGGTTGTTGATATTTATGCATATAATATTGACAAAGATGTGTTCAAGTCGGCTTACGAACTGCTGAACACCGGTGCGATGGACGTTACTTCGCACAGCGACACCGAAATATGCGGTACTGTCAATGCCGGATTTGACGGTTACCTTTATTCTTCTATTCCTTATGACGAGGGGTGGAGCGTATATGTTGACGGCGAAAAGGCAGAGATATTTGACCTCGGCAACTGCCAGATTGCAGTGCCTGTTAAGGAAGGCAAACACGAGGTAAGATACAAGTTTACGCCTAAAGGTCTTAAGTACGGCGTTGTTATAAGCGGTGCGGCATGGCTTTGCGTTATTGTATACGGAATTTACTGCACAGTTGTTAAAAAGAGCAAAAAAAGGAAAACTAAAGAGAATATTAATAGTAATATTTAGTATTGAACAACAGATAATTTTGTTGTAAAATATAAACGCTGACATTATCAGTGATGTGAAAATGAGAGGAGTTATAAAATGCCAAGAATCACAGCACAAGAGGTACAGACAATTCCCTACGGACCGCTCGGTATTATTGCACTTCCCGGTTGCGAAGAACTTGCAAAGAAAATTGACAAGTACATTGTTACCTGGAGAAAAGAGCAGGTAGAAAAGCAGGAGAATCTTATTTCGTTTTACGGATACCAGCGTGACACTTATCTTATAGAAAGAAGTGTTGTACGTTTTGGTTCGGGCGAAGGCAAAGTCGTTATTAACGACACTGTAAGAGGTTACGACCTGTTTATTGTTGCAGACTGCTTTAACTATTCTGTAAAGTATAAGATGTACGGAATGGATGTTCCCAAATCACCCGATGACCACTACTCCGACCTTAAGAGAGTTATTTCTGCTGCATCAAGCAAGGCAAAGAGAATTAACGTTATTATGCCGATGCTTTACGAAGGCAGACAGCACAAGCGTTCTTCACGTGAGTCGCTCGACTGTGCAATGGCACTGCAGGAACTTATTGACCTTGGCGTTGAAAACATCATAACTTTTGACGCACACGACCAGAGAGTTCAGAACTCAATTCCTCATAAGTCTTTTGAAAACGTTATGCCTACATATCAGATGATTAAGGCTCTTACCGAGACTGTTGACGATTTGACTATCGACCCCGACCACCTTATGATTATTTCGCCTGACGAGGGTGCTATGCACAGATGTATTTACTTTGCAACTCAGCTTGGAGTTAACCTCGGTATGTTTTACAAAAGGCGTGACTACACAAAGGTTGTGGACGGCAGAAACCCGATTGTTGCTCACCAGTACCTTGGCGAAAGTGTTGAAGGCAAGGACATTATCATTGTTGACGATATGATTTCTTCGGGCGAAAGTATGCTTGAAGTTGCACGCAAACTCAAAGAACTCAAGGCAAAAAGAATTTTTGTATGCTGTACCTTCGGTCTTTTCTGCAACGGACTCGAGGTATTTGACAAAGCTTACGATGAAGGCGTATTTGAAAAACTTTACACAACAAACGGTATTTATCAGACACCCGAACTCCTGCAGCGTGACTGGTACGAGAGCGTAGAACTTTCAAAGTATCTTGCATACTTTCTTGACACAATCAATCACGATTTATCTGTATCTTCACTGCTTGACTCTTCAACAAAAATTCATCAGCTCCTTGTTAATAAAGGTCTGAAATAAAAAAGAAGGAATTAACTATGGACGAAAAAGAACTTGAATTGCTTAAGTCGTTTGACGTTAAGCGTGAAAAGCCCGAACAAGATGAGGACGAAAAAGAGCTTAATCCGCCAAAGAAGTCGGCAAAAGCTGAGGCTGACGAAGAAAAGTCGGCAGACGTAGATATTGTTGTTGACGACGATGACGAAAGCGACGAAAACGAAGATAAAAAGAAAGCAAGAATAAACTTTAAAAATTTGAGCAAAAAGCAGTTAATAATACTTATTGTTGCAGCTGTATTTGCGGTTGTTCTTATCTTGTGGGGTGCCGTTGGCATAGCAGGTCACGACGTCAACCCGTTTAAAGCTATCAGCAACATTACGTCCGGCGACGAGCAGAAAATCGTCGGCAAATGGCAGAACGATACTGACGTTGCAGCTTACGAATTCTTTGAGGACGGCACATATAAATCATACACGCTTACCTTCAGTTACGACGCACAGTATCAGATTGACGGCAAAACGCTCACTCTTTCAAATCCGGCTACAAAGGGTTTTACAAAGTATGAGTTTGAAATAAGTGAGGAAGACGGCAAAACTTTCCTCACTATGACAATGCTTGAGCAAAACGGTATTAAGATGGAAGGCGACAAACAAAAGGTATACAAATACCAGCAGGTTGACCACATTAACACCAAATCAATTAACGATTTGTTCAGCAATATACCTACACCGGAAGGTTAAAGGTTAAAAGGCACGGAATAATCCGTGCCTTGTTTTTGCATATTTTAAGTTTAATTTCATAGTTATTACCAAAGGGGTAAAGCTATGAAAAAGACAGATGTAGACAGAAGATGTATTGAACTCGGAGAATATATTGCTAAAAGCGGAGCAACCGTACGGCAGACTGCCGAAATGTTCGGCATTTCAAAATCTACAGTACATATGGACGTAACAAAGCGACTCAGTAGTATTGCACCCGCACTTGCAAGCGAAGTGGATAAAGTGCTTCAACTTAACAAGTCTGAACGGCATATCAGAGGAGGTATTGCAACAAAGGAAAAATACAAAGCAAAAAGATAATTCATTATTGATATTAATGTTTTAATGTGTTAAAATATACCTATAAATACAAAGGAAGAACAATTATGAAACTTGGTTTTATAGGTTGCGGCAATATGGCAAGTGCCATAATCAGCGGTATTGTTGAAAGCAAGGTTGCTAACGCAAAAGATATTTTTGCATTTGACATAAACAGTAATATGTGCAGCCGCCTTGCAGACAAGTATAAAGTAAATATTGCAGATAGCGAAAACGATGTTGTAAGAACGTGCGACGCTGTTATTCTTGCAGTTAAGCCAAACGTAATAGGCTCAGTTCTGGACAAAATCAATATTACTCTTAGCGAAAGCGATACGCTTATTATTTCTATTGCAGCGGGCAAAGACATTAATTACCTGCGTTCGTTTTTATCGCACGACAACAGAATTATCAGAGTTATGCCAAACATTAACGCAACTGTCGGCAGTGCAATGTCTGCATTTACTGCAAACGGCTTTTGTACCGATGAGGACAAGCAGTTCTGTAAAAAGATTTTTGAGGGCGTGGGCAGAGTAATGGAACTTGACGAAAGCTACTTCCCTCTGTTCGGTGTAATTGCAGGATGTTCCCCTGCGTTTTGCTATATGTTTGCAGACGCACTTGCAACGGCTGGCGTGCAAAACGGAATGAAAAAAGACGTTTCTCTTGAAATTGCGGCACAGGTTATGCTCGGCAGTGCTGAAATGATATTACAAAGCGGCAAGCACCCGGGAGAGCTGATAGATATGGTATGTTCACCCGGCGGCACAACTATTGAGGGAGTTGCATCACTCAAGGCAGACGGTCTTGAGGCGGCAATTCATAATGCAGTTAATAAAGCTGTTGAAAAAGACAGCAAATTATAAATCACAAAGCAAAGGAGTAAAATTATGAAGTATGAAATTCAAGGCGGTAACTTCCCTGTTTTGATTTGCACGGTTGACGCAAATGAAACAATGATTACCGAGGGCGGCGGAATGAGCTGGATGAGCCCTAACATGAAGATGGAGACTACCTCTAACGGCGGTCTCGGCAAAATGCTTGGCAGAATGATGACCAAGGAAAGCCTCTTCCAGAACAAGTATACAGCTGTTGGCGGAGAAGGCACAATCGCTTTTGCGAGCAGTCTTCCCGGCGAAATTATGCCTGTTGAAGTTACACCCGGTAAAGAGTATGTTGCACAGAAGTCTGCATTCCTTGCAAGCACTGCTAACGTAACACTTTCGACCTTCTTCCAGAAAAAGTTTGGTTCGGGTCTGTTTGGCGGCGAAGGTTTCATTATGCAGAAGATTTCGGGTTCAGGTACGGCATTTATTGAAATTGACGGTTCTGCAATAAGATACAACCTTGCAGCAGGTCAACAGCTTATTGTTGACACCGGACACGTTGTTCTTATGAGTGCTACTTGCTCAATGGATATTCAGACTGTGAAGGGCGTTAAGAACGTTCTTCTCGGCGGCGAGGGACTGTTCAACACTGTTGTAACAGGACCGGGTGAAGTTATTCTTCAGACAATGCCGATTCCAAAACTTGCAGGCTCCATTCAGCCGTACATTGCTACAGGTTCATAAGAAAAAACAAAACGCTTTGTGCAATGCACAAAAGGCGAGGTGCGATAACGAAGGTTAGTCCTAAAATCGTATCTTTTCCGTCATAACTGTATTAAAATGTCCATTTGGGCTGTCGCCCTAATGGACATTTGTGCTTTGTTCTGACAAAAAATCTACTGATTTTAGGATGCGAAGCAGTTTTGACAAAGTAGTTTTAGTCCATAAAGGAATTATAAAATTCCCTGCATACTTGCGTATTCAGGGAATTTTTAATTGTTTTAGGGGTAAAAGGGCAAAGTCAAAACCTATCCTTCGTTACCGCACCTCGCCTAAGCGTTTTTTGTTATATTTTTGCTACATATACTTTTTAATTTCGTCAACCTTGTTTGTCTGTTCCCACGGAACGTTCAGGTCTTCCCTGCCCATATGACCGTATGCAGCAACGTTCTGATAAATCGGTCTGCGAAGGTCAAGCTCTCTGATAATTGCAGACGGACGAAGGTCAAATACCTTTTTTACGATTTCGCCGATTTCGTCGTCACTCTTAACGCCTGTACCGAATGTGTCAACAAGGATTGAAACAGGTTTGGCAACGCCGATTGCATAAGCAAGTTCAACCTCACATTTATCTGCAAGTCCTGCTGCAACTACATTTTTTGCAACCCAGCGTGCTGCGTATGCAGCAGAGCGGTCAACTTTAGTCGGGTCCTTACCCGAAAAGGCACCGCCGCCGTGACGTGCATAGCCGCCATATGTATCAACAATAATCTTTCTGCCTGTAAGACCTGAGTCACCCATAGGACCGCCGATTACAAATCTTCCCGTCGGGTTAACATAGAACACCGTATCGTCATCCATAAGTTCAGCGGGAACCGTGGACTTGATTACCTTCTCTATAATATCTGCTCGAAGCTGCTCAAGTGTAACGTCGGCACTGTGCTGTGAAGAAACGACAACTGTCTTTACTTTAACAGGTTTACCGTCGTCGTACTCAACTGTAACCTGTGTTTTACCGTCAGAATAGAGATATGGCAGAGTGCCGTTCTCACGCACTTCGGTGAGTTTGAGTGCGAGTTTGTGAGCAAGTGAAATAGGAAGCGGCATAAGTTCTTTGGTTTCGTTACAAGCGTAACCGAACATCATACCCTGGTCACCCGCACCGTTAAGGTTATCCTCGTCTTCCTCGTTGTTCTTGAGTTCGTATGATTTGTCAACTCCCATAGCAATATCGGGCGACTGCTTATCAAGAGCAACAAGAACTGTGCAAGTGTTGCCGTTAAATCCTTTTTTATCGTCGTCGTAACCGATATCGCAAACAGTTTTTCTGACAATTGAAGGAATATCGACCTGTGCCTTTGTTGTGATTTCGCCCATAACAAGCACCTGACCGGTTGTACAGCAGGTTTCGCACGCAACACGTGACATCGGGTCCTGCTCGATCATTGCATCAAGTATAGCGTCTGATACCTGGTCACAGATTTTATCGGGATGACCTTTAGTAACAGATTCGCTTGTAAAAAGATACTTAGCCATAACTTTATCCTCTTTTCGTAAAAAGTAATATTTCCTTAGAGATTAATAATAAACTAATTTAACGGTAAAGTCAATATAATTTATTTTAGTTACCGTTTTCCATTTCTGCTTCAGCCTCTTCGACAAAGGCGTCGTCTTCGTCAAACTCCTGTGCGTCGGGTGATACCTGCTCAAGAAGGTCCATATTCTCATCAATCATAAACTTCTCTGTATTAAACAGAACGAGCAAATCGTCGATGTCCTCTTCATCAAGAAGTTCATAAACGTCACCGTCGTAAAATCTGAGGTCAAGCATTATGATATTAGAGTAATTGCAACATAAAAAAGGCACGATTGAATTTGCATACGAATCTTTGATAAGAAGGAGCGTTCTGTCGCTATCGGCGTCAGTTGAAATGTCAATTCTTGAGAAGTTGCCGCCGAGAAAGTAGTCGTATTTATTCTTTTCTTTAAGCATTTCGGGGCTGTAAAGTGACGCTGCACGTTCCCCGTCGCTGTAATTGACGCTCACTTTAATGCCTGTATTGTATGACGTTATAACATCGGGTTCGGTGTTTATCTGCACCTTGTCGAAGGTTGAACCGTAGAAATCACGGCTGACTTCGTTTGCCTCAAGTTTGTTGAGTGATACGGGCTTTATTCCAAGTGGCTTACACAGTGACCCGTATGCGTAATATGCACCGAGAGAAGTCCAGTGGTGGTCGGTTCTGTAATAGATGTACTCACCGTCGTGCGACTGCAAAGTTTTGTACAAATCAGCAGTCTTAACTCCCTTTGCGTATTCGAGAACTTCTGAAGCAATATAACTGCTGTCAAAAGTCTGCACCATAGAAGGAAGTTCTTTAAGCAGTACACCGCTTTTAGACGGTACAAAAGAACAAACGGTGTTGATTCCGTACTCGTCCGCAGCATAGGTGAGAAAGTCGCTTAATGTTTCCTCGTTATACTTAACCGTGTCAAAATCGTAGTCGGCTTTGTCGTACTTTTCGATAAGATAGCCGTCTTTACCGATAAAAACGCCGTTAAAATCTTTTCTGCCGGATGCAAGCATCAGATCGGTTTTAACCTTTACAAACGTGCTTCGCCACTCAAACTGGTCGCTGAGATACTCTTCGTAATCGTGCTGAAAACTGCCGTCAAGAACGGCGTCCTTGCTGATTTCGGGCATTAACATCAACGCTCTGTTTTCATCAACTGAAAACTCTCGCTTTTCGCCGAACACAGAAAATGAGGTGAACAGCACAATTATCGCTATAAATACGCCGATTAAGGCTAAATCAAATTTTCTTTTCACGCTGCTACCTCTTAAAATCTGAAATACAAAAACGGGTTATATGAGTCTGATACAAGGAATGCCACGCAAAGCACAAAGGCGACTGCACAGAAAGCAATCTGAACGGTATATCTTGGCACTTCTGCCTTGAAAAATCTGTTGTAAACACGCTTTGGAATATCGGTTGAAAACAGGATTCCGATGACTATAACAACTGCGTAGTTTGACAGATAGTAGGCGGTGTTACCGTCTGCAAATGCGCCATTGCCAAGAAGTACGCTGACAAAGTATCCGCCGTCAGCCATATCGGGATATGCAAAGATTGCCCAGCCGATTACAAACAGAACAACGGTATAGAAATGACTTACGACTGCAGGTGCTTTGTCAAGCAATTTTTTGAGGACAAACTTTTCTATTACAAGTATAACAAAATAATATAGTCCCCACAGCACAAAATTCCACGAAGCGCCGTGCCACAGTCCTGTCAAAGCCCAGACTATAAACAGGTTAAGAATCTGCCTTGCTTTTCCCTTACGGTTGCCGCCAAGAGGAATATAAAGGTACTCTTTAAAGAAAGAACTTAGCGAGATGTGCCATCTTCTCCAGAATTCAGTTATGCTCTTTGACTGGTATGGATAAAGGAAGTTTTCGTTAAATTTAAAGCCGAACATTCTGCCGAGTCCGATTGCCATATCTGAGTAACCCGAAAAGTCAAAGTAAATCTGAAGTGTAAATGCAATTATACCGAGCCACGCTGTTGCGGTTGTAAGCCCTTCTGTTGTGGCGGAAATCTGCGAAAACAGTTCGCCCACTGTGTTTGCAATAAGAACTTTTTTAGAGAGTCCGAGCATAAAACGTCTTATACCATAGGCAAATCCGTCAACAGTAATTGTGCGTGAATTAAGTTCTTTTGCTACGGTTTTATACTGCACTATAGGTCCTGCGATAAGCTGCGGGAACATAGAAACATAGGCACCGAAAGTAATGATGTTATGCTGTGCGTCCACTCTGCCACGGTAAACGTCGATTGAATACGACAGGGTCTGGAATGTATAAAACGAAATACCAATCGGGAGAGTAACGTTAAGCACCGCTATCCCCGTGCCAAAGACGGAGTTCACAGTTTCAATTACAAAGTTTGAATATTTGAAAAACCCGAGCAATCCGAGGTTTACAACAACAGAGCAGAGCAAAGATAACTTTGCTCCGACTTTGCTTCCCCTTTTACGGGAGTATTCAATTGCACGGCCCACCGAATAATCAAGCACTGTTGAAAAAAGCATCAGCAGTATGTACGACGGTTTGTCCCAGCCATAGAATACAAGCGAAACCAGAAACAGCACAAGATTACGGCAGTTTTTAGGCGATACAAAATAGAGTATCAGAACAATGGGTAAAAACCTGAATAAAAACAGGATGCTGCTGAAAATCATAAAAGAATTATCCTACTGTTTTTTTGATTGCTTTTATTGCCTTTTTGTTTGCATTGGTGTCTATCATAACAATATACACATATTTACCGACGGAGCCGACTTTGCAGTTTTTGAAAAGTGCCTTGCCCTTTTTGGACAGATAGTTTTCCATTGACGCCTGCTCGTTCTTCTTGAACTTATTGAGAAGCGACTTAACCTTCTTAACGTTATCCTTGTCCTTAACCTCGGCAACCATAAACAGATACTCTGCCTTTGCATTCTTTTTGCCGACTGTTTTTGATGCGGCATAGTAAGTTTTGAGGTAAGAAGTCTTTACACCGAAAACTCTTTTTTTGCCCTTAATTCTATTTTTAGACGAAAGCGGAAACGACTTGCCGTAAGCCTTTTTAACCGCTACAAAAGCCTGGGCGGGAACTGACGCCGCCTCGGCAGTTACGGATGTCATTGTAAAAGCGGAAAATGCTGTGATTACTGCAAGAAGCAGGCTGAGTATTTTAACGCTTAGTGAATTTCTCTTGGTGAGTGTCATTGTTAAATCCTCCGATGTTATTTATTTGTTTTGGCATATTTGAGCATTTCGTTTTTGAATACTTTGCAGGCAGAGGGGTTCCAGTGGCAACCGTCGCCGCCGTCGTACTTGTTAAGGAGATTGCCGTTTGCATCTTTAAACGGTGCAGTATAGTCATAGTACTTGCATTTGTACTCTTTAGCCATTGCCTTTATAGCCTTGTTGAAGCTGAGTATTCTTTTCTTTTTAGGGATTGACTTTCCACTGTTTGCCTTTGTGGGCGATACGGGAAGAATTACTATTTCAACTCCCTTGAGTTCATCCTGAAAATCCTCGAGAGCGTACTCGTAGTATTCGATTATTCCTGCGTTGCTCTTATATGCAGTTTCGTTCATACCGAGCATAATGAAAATTCTGTCGGGCTTCATAGAGATAACTTTTTCCACACCCGTTACAGTAGTTCCGTTAGCCTTGAAATAGTTGCGTTCGTAGAAGGTGTATGTTCCCATACCGATTTTTACAACGTATGACGCACCGGGAATGCCTTTGTAATACCGAACGCCTTCCATAATTGAATCGCCGACAAACACTGTCTTTTTGGCTTTGACGCTGACCGTGTCTGACACCTTGCCGAAAAGTTCGCTGCCCTTGTATTTACGCATTGACTTAACTCTGTAATAGTAGGTCTTGTGAACTTTTGCCGATTTATCTGTATAACTCTTTTTGTCGGACGCAACACGTGCGAGTTCTTTATAGCCCTTATCTTTGTAAACAGAGCGGTAAACAACATAGTTAGTTGTATTTTTAACGTTATTCCAGGAGATAACAGGTTTTGAGGTGAGATTGCAGTAGCCGTCAATTTTCGGCGTGCCGACTGCATATTTGGTGGTGAGTTCAAGTGCGTCGCTGTATGCTGCGTACTCTTTTTTACCGTCGATATTCTTATATGCCCTCACCTTAAAGGTGTACTTGGTGTGGCTGAGCAGATTTACGGCTTTATACGAGTCTGCGGATGAGTCTACATTATAATGAGCCCACTTAGAAGTGTTAGGCTTATAAAGTGCAACGTCGTAACCGTCCGCACCGAAAGCCTTTGTCCACGAAACCGTAAGCGAAAAGATTGCAACTTCTTTTGACGAAACATCTGTTACTTTGGCAGGAACTATTGAATAATTTGCGTTGATTATGCCTGCGTAATCGTTTATGCCCTGCACGCTTGCTGTTGCCAGCCCGGGATTAGTATTGTTATTATAAGTAACCGTATAGTCAGTATTTTCTGCAAGTTTTACGCTATCTCCGTCGCCCTTATATGTAACTGTAACGGTTGGCTTGAATGCTTTGCCGCTGTATGCGTACTTAACCGACGAAAGCACAACCGTGCAGTTGTCGGAATTAAGAATTATACCTTCGTTGTCAAGTTCTTCTGCAAAAGCAAAAAAACTCCCCGTAAGGATTGTTAGCGTAAGTAAAAATGAAATAATTGCTGTGAGATTTTTTTTCATATTTATACCTCTCTTAATTATAATTATTATAACATTTTAATGAAGATAGTCAATTGTTTTTAACAAAGTAAATTATGACAATTGGGTAACAGCAAAATTGTTTATTTTTACCAAATAATCAACATTTTTCTAAAACAATATTGTATACAGTCTTGTAATTTGTTTAGAATTAGTTTATAATTAATTTGAATATATTATTGCATAAATTAAGGAGGAAAAATTTATGGCAAAAAAAACCGTATTTCTTACCGGCGGTACCGGTAATATGGGTTGGGCTGCTGTACAGGAAATGATTAAGCACCCAAACGAAATCAATCTTAAAATCCTTGCAAGAAAAAGCCCTAAGAACGAAGAACTTTTAAAAGGTCTTATGGCTAAGCCAAACGTTCAGATTGTGTGGGGCGACCTTACAGATTACGATTCACTTCTTGAGGGTATCACAGGTGCCGACTACGTGCTTCACGTTGGCGGTATGGTATCCCCCGCTGCTGACTGGAAACCGTACAGAACACAGAAGACCAACATCGGTGCTGCAGAGAACATCTGCAAGGCTGTACTTGCTCAGCCGGACCCGGACGCAGTTAAGGTTTGTTACATAGGCACTGTTGCAGAAACAGGCGGACGTAACTATCCTATTCACTGGGGACGTTGCGGCGACCCGATTAAAGTTTCAATTTACGACCACTATGCTGTATCAAAGGTTGTTGCAGAACGCACATTTGTTGAAAGCGGCATTAAGAACTGGGTTGTAATGCGTCAGAGCGGTATTCTTTATCCTAATATTCTTAAAAATATGGACCCGATTATGTTCCACGTTCCGATTAACGGCGTTCTTGAGTGGTGTACTGTTGAGGACTCGGGCAGACTTATGTGTAACCTTGTTCTTGAAGATATGAAGGGCAACCTCGGTGCTGACTTCTGGAACCACTACTTCAACATCGGTTCGGGCAAAGAGTACAGACTTTCAAATTACGAGTTTGAAAAACTCCTTCTCGGCACACTCGGTCTTGCAGGACCCGAAAAACTCTTTGACGCAAACTGGTTCATCACAAAGAACTTCCACGGTCAGTTCTATGCTGACGGCGATAAGCTCGAGGAATTCCTCCACTTCCGTGAGAATCTTCCTGTACAGGATTACTTCAACCGTCTTGCTGACCAGGTAGAGTTCTATTTCAAGATTCCGAGATATCTTCCTAAATCAGCAGTTGCTGCTGCAGCTAAACCTTTTATGAAGAAACTCGCTCAGACCAAGGACTTCGGTACGCTTGACTGGGTTAAGACTCAGGAGCCTAACAGAATTTCTGCTTACTACGGCTCAATTGAGGAGTATAACGAAATTCCTAAATCCTGGGACGAATTTGAAATCCGTGAATTCAACAAGGACCAGAGCGACGCAGACAATTACAAACTTGACCACGGTTATGACGAAAGCAAGCCCGAGAGCGAACTCACTATTGAAGATATGCAGCAGGCTGCTAAGTTCCGTGGCGGTGAGTGCCTGAGCAAGAAGATGAAGAAGGGCGACCTTTCTACTAAACTCAAGTGGAAATGCGGTTACTGCGGTGCTGAATTTGAGGCATCACCTAACCTCATTCTTCTCGGCGGTCACTGGTGTCCTGAATGCTACGTTCCTCAGAAGGCATGGGATTACGACAACATTGCAAAGACAAATCCTTTCTTTGCACAGGTTTGGTATCCCAGTCACAGAGAAGACGAATGCAACGTTTACAAGTTTGACGACCTCTTCCAGGTTGACGGCGTTAAGTGGGACGACATCAAGAGATAAATACATAAAATTAACGGGGCTTTCAAAAGCCCCGTTTAATTTTTAATATGTTTTATGTCTGCTTCTGCTATGTGCAGAAGCTTTTCTTTTGTGTTAAGGTTTGGACTACCTGATACCTCATTAATCAGCTTTTCGAGTTCTGCGGCAATGCTACTGCCTTCAAATCCGATTTTCTTTAAATCGTTGCCGTTCAGAGCAAGGTCGCTTATTCTGTACGGTTCGCCGCTGTTAATAATCTCGGAAGTTTGCACCTTTATTCGTTTAAGAGTATCAATTTCGTGTTGCGATAGCGTGAGATTGTGGCTCATAAGGTCGGCTATCTTGAAGTCGATATAATCAAGCGTTAAATCCTCGCCGAGAGTACGAAGCCATTTTTTTATATTTGACGGTTTTTGCGTAATGTATAAGTCGTGGTACTTTATAAGCGTAAGCACTTTATGGCGGGTGTCGTTACTTGTGCGAAGGCGGGACAAAATCTTTTGTGCAAGTTCTTCGCTTATAACAGGGTGACCTTTAAAATGGTCCTGCCCTTTTTCGTCAGTCGTTTTGCAAAACGGTTTGCCTATATCATGAAAAAGCATCGCAAGACGCATATAGTCTTTATACGGCGTGAATGCAACCGATTTTACAATGTGGGTGTACACGTCGTACAGGTGCCACTTGCTGTTTTGCGGAAAGTCAAAGCAAGGACCGAGTTCGGGAATGATAACCGCAAAAACGTCACGGAATCGAAGCAGCACGTCCTCACAGTGCTCACCGAGAAGAAGCTTTACAAGTTCGGCGTAAATAC
>SVQF01000027.1 GCA_015065445.1 Oscillospiraceae bacterium
CGGAATCACCACCAAAAAGAAACTCGCCCTCATCGAGCAGGAAATCACCTCCCGCCTCGTAAAGACCAGAGGAGGCGGAATAATGACCGGATGGGAAATGTTTGAACTTGATGCTACCGACTATCTTAACTATAATTACGGCGACCTTGCACAATCATATCGCCGTGGTTCGAATCCCTTGCTTATATCATAGTAAAAAACAACCACACCCAAAAGGGGTGTCCGTGATAAAGAAGGTTTATGAGATTTACTCATACACCTTCTTTGTTATATTGACAAATTGGAAGTTGTCGGGTTATTTTTCGTCAAAATTCATTTCATTAAGGTCAACACCGAATTCCTTCGTTACCTCTAAAAGAAACTTTCCGTTTTTCTCATTGACAGAGTAACTGACTAATTTCGGAAATTTTTCCGCCTTGAACTTTTCAATCATCTTTTCGGCTTCTTCGTTTGTCGCTGCCTCAAAGACCTCGGTTGTTTTAAGTAATTTCGCCATAATAGCATCTCCTCTTATACCTAATAAATAATCTGTTGTAACCTTGAAATATGAAGAAAGAATCGGAAGCATAGAAACATCGGGATAATTGATACCGTTTTCCCACCGTGATACAGTTTGTACCGATGTGCCGATATACGAAGCGAACGTTTCCTGTGTAATTCCGTGCCGCTGCCGTAATGCTTTAATACTTGCTCCGATTTCCATTTCATATCTCCTTTTGGTTACTACTGCTATTATGAACGGTAATAATCCCTTTTTCCATCACGTAAAACGAGACAAACTTAACATTTGTGTTATGTTAGTGATATGCTTAACAACGCTCGATTTATCGGGTTTATTATATCACAGTGTTTAGTTAATAGCAAATATATGTCACAGCGTACAGCGAGCATAGGATTTGTAAAGACAAATCCGGAAAAGAAAACAGACCGAAAGAGAAACGGTCTGTCATTAATGAAATATTGCTATGCAATATGAAATAATTTGCTAAAGCAAATTGTGAAATATCTCACTATGTTCGATATGAAATTATATTAATCCATAACACGCCGAAGGCGTATTTCACTGCGAAGCAACTTCATATTCCAAAGGAATATTTCACTAATCCGCAAGGATTAATTTAATTGGGAGAACCTTCTTTATGAAGGTTCTCCCAAGGGTGTGATTGCTTTTTTGGCGGAGAGCAAGACCCTCACGGGTATCCACGACGGAAAAAGGTACACTGTACCTTTTTCTGATGATTCTGCTGCGGCTGTGCCTTGCACAATCATATCGCCGTGGTTCGAATCCCTTGCTTATATCATAGTAAAAAACAACCACGTCCAAAAGGACGTGATTGTTTTTTGGCGGAGAGCAAGGGATTCGAACCCTCGAAACCGCTTTGACGGTTTACACGATTTCCAATCGTGCTCCTTCGGCCAGCTCGGACAACTCTCCGTGTGCGTTGCTATTATACAATATTGTAAATTAAATTGCAAGTGTAAAAATAATGTGTTATACTATTTTTGTTAGGAGATGAGCGTATGGCTAAAAAAATTGTTGTCAGCGTGCTGACTGTTGCGTCGGTGCTTATTATTGCACTTGGCGTTTATCAGACCCACCTTGCCATAAAGGCAAATACTTATTATAAAAATACGCAGATATCAATATCTCTTAACGACAAAGCCCCGGATAATAACTACTCCAAGGGAGGCTCGGCAGGGCAGAAAGCGAGGGGCGACAAAGTCGTTCTCAGTTTCTTAAAGCAGACCCGTAACAAGTATATCGTTCTGGCTGCAGTTTTTTACGGCATAGGCGTAGTCTTTATTGTACTGCTCGCCATCTTGCTCAGGTCAGAGAAGATTAGAGAGTGATATCCGCTCGTTTTCATAGTATGCAAAGAGTTGTGCTTTTAGTGAGTGCAACTCTTTTGTTTCGTCGCCCTCGCCGTACGGCATAGAGCGTATCTGTACGGCAAGTGTGTCGAGCACCCCGTGTTCGCTTACCGCATAAAGCAAATCATTTTTTGAGTCCCAGAGTTCTGCAATTTCGTCAGTCTTTTTAATATATTCTTTTTTATCATTTTTAGTTAACGCTGTTTCGGCAGCGTTAATTTTTTCATTCATCTGAGTGTAAACATCGCAAATATACATCTGCTCGCCGGTGCAAAGTACTGCCGCAAGCACCAAAAATACTATCGCAAACCAAAGTCTTTTCATATCTTTTTATCCTTCTTTATAAGCACTGTCTTTCCGCTTTTATCTATTGTAAGCAACATAATATCCTCCGACTTTTCACCCAGAGCCGCCGCTATAACTTCAATTTTGTTGTCGCTCATTATTTCGTCGGCAAAGTATTCGTTTATAGGCTTTCCGTCCATAACAATAGGTATGGCAACGCTCTTTTCTTCCGCCTTAATCTTTGCAGTCTTCGGCGTAAGCGGTGCTATGTCAGCCTTCGTCTGTACCGACAGCGTTCCGTTGGTCTCTACAACAGCGTTCTGTACGTCGGATATTGTAAAAACGTCCTTTTGCCGCAGTGCGTCAAGCAAGTCGTCAACTGTGAACCTCAGCCGTTCAAGAGCTTTTTGTTGCAGTACGCCGTTCTTTATTACATAAACGGGTCTGCCCTGTATGATGTTGCGAAACCGCAGCGACTTCATCGAAAGAGCGGACTCGATTATCTCGAGACTTATGAATATCAGTATGGGAATCAGAGAGGTGGAAAGCGGAATAGAGTGTTCCTGCAGCGGAATTGTTGCAACTGCCGAAATCAGTATGGTAATTACGAGTTCCTGCGGCTTCAGTTCGCCGACCTGCCTTTTGCCCATAATCCTTACTGCCGCTATTACAAAAAAGTAAATTATTACCGACCTTATTAATGTCACAGTCATTATATCACCGCTATTATTGTGCATATTTTGCCGTGCAGTATGCATAATAATTTTGACTCTGAAGGTGATAATTTGAAAATTTTTGATAACTACGAATTTACACGGGATAGCCTGAAAAGTGATTTTATTGACTGTTCGGACTTTCTTATGCGAGAAGTAATAATTGCGGGCAGGCGGGCTCTTTTGTGTGCTATGGACGGACTTGTTGACTCGGTTGCACTTTCAAATATGGTGACTGAGCCTCTGCTCAGTTGCAAAAAAACGTTTGACACTGCCAAAGAGCAGTTTGAATATCTTAAAACTTCGGTAATAGCCGCCGCCGAAATGAACGAGGCGGAAACCTTTGAGGACGCAGAATTTTTTATGATGAGCGGATTTATTGTTGTGTATCTTGAGGGATACGCAAAAGCACTTGCTCTCGGCGTTCAGGGCTGGAACCGACGAAGCACGGACGAACCCACCAACGAAGCGATGGTCAAAGGTGCAAAAGAGTGCTTTGTCGAGGTGCTCAACGACAACAAGGCTCTGCTCAGAAAACGTCTCAAGACTCACAAACTCAAACTACGCCAGCTCAAACTTGGCAGTGCTGCACAAGTTCCTGTAGTAATTGCGTATGTAGAGGGCAGGGCTGAGGCTGACGACGTAGCCGAAATAGAACGACGACTTACATCTGCCCCGCTTGAAACGGTAACCGATTTCGGTCAGCTGATAGCCTTTTCGGAGCAGGGTAACCGCTCGTTTTTTACCACTGTGGGCAACACCGAACGCCCCGATGTTTTCGCCTCAAAACTTATGGAAGGCAGAGTAGGTGTGATGATTGAAGGCACACCGTTTGCAATATATACGCCGTACCTGTTCAGCGACAATTTTTCCTCCCTCGACGACTATAACAATCCGCCGTTTTATTCGTCGTTTATACGCATCTTAAAGTATTTTGCGTTCGGTATTTCAACCTTTTTGCCTGCACTTTACGTGGCGGTAGGCTCGTTTCATCAGGAGATGATTCCCACAACGCTTTTGTACCTCGTTGCGTCAAGTGAGGAAACAACCCCGTTTCCGCTTTTACTCGAAGCTATAATTATCCATCTGCTGTACGAAATTATGCGTGAGGCAGGACTGCGTCAGCCGTCTACAATCGGACACGCAGTGTCAATTATAGGTGCAATTGTAATAGGTGAAGCGATGGTAACCGCCGGACTCATCGGCGAGCCTATGCTCGTGGTGGTTGCACTCACGGCAATTGCGTCTTATGTTGTGTATCCTCTGTACGAAAGCGTTGCTGTACTGCGACTTGTGTTCATTGTTATCGCAGGACTTACGGGAATTTACGGCTTAACAGTGTCGGCGGCGGCACTGTTTGTAAACATATGCTCGCTGTCCTCACTTGGCGTAGTATATACAGCACCGATTACACCGCTAACTCCGTCATCCGTGGGCGATACTCTTGTCCGTCGGGGATGGCGGTATCTTGCACGCAGGCGGGTGCGTATTAAAAATCTGGAGGGAACTGTTGATGAATAAAGCAAAGACAGGTCAGATTTCGCACAGGCAGCTGTTCTGTCTGCTGATTATTATCCGTCTCGCTACGCTTATGCTGTCCGCTTCCGTTTCGTATGTGCAGTTTGCTGCGGAGCTTTCAGTGACCGCAGTGTTGTCAGCGGCAGCATTTTTTACCGTAAAAATCACCGACGGCACGTACCCCAAAGCAGTTAAAATCCTGCTCGCAGTTTTATTTGCAGCATCACCGTTTGCCGATTTGTTTTCGTACTATCAGTTCACTACGCAGGTGGCACATCCCGAAGTACCCGTGTGGGTAATAGGCATTGTTCTTGCAGGCTTTTCGGTTTATTCGGGGCTCCTTAAAACCGAGGCGGTGGCTCGCTTTTCGGCACTTGCAGTAACGGTAGTGCTGCTTTGTATAGGATTAACGGTGCTTACAAATATTAAAGAAATCCGTCCTGATTTTTTTGCAGCAGCACAAAACGAAAAAATTGATTTGGCGTCGCTCATAAAGTGCTTTGACGTACCGATTCTGTATCTTCTGCTCGCACCGAAAACTTCAGAACACGCAGGACGTTCGCTTACGTTCGGCGTTGCTGCGTCGTACTCGGTTTATATCGGCGTTGTAATGATGTGCAGAGCCGTACTCGGCAAAACAGTAAATTACTACAAAAGCCCCGTGTTTGCACTGTTTCAGCTCGGTGAAGCGGGTAATTTTACAAAACTCGACTTGCTTTATATCTGCACTGTACTTGTACTGCTTTTTTGTGAACTGTCGCTTGCCGTCAGCATATTTGCAGAGACTTTTAAAAAGAAGGTGAAATGTTGAAAAAAATTGCTATTATACCGCTTTGCCTTTTGCTTGTGCTTACACTCACAGCCTGCACCGGCAGCGAAAGGCTTAAAAATATGACCATAGTTCAAGGATTTTCTATAGATAGCAAAAACGGCAGAACGTCAGTTACAATTCAGTATCTCGACCTTAATAAAGGCGGCAGCAAAAGTGACGGAATAAGCGGCTCAATTGTGTCTTTTGTAGAAGGCGAAGGCAAAGACATTCGCACCGCTGTTAATGATGCAGGCGAAAAACTCCCCGACGCACTGTTTTTCGGTCAGAACAAAATTATTGCAGTAAGCGACGAATACGAAAAGCAATACAGCCGTCAGCTTAAAGCGTACCTGATAAAAAATAAAGAAAGCCGCCCCGACGTGCTTATTTTAAAAAGCAAAGGGGAGGCTGCAAAGATTATTAAAGACGCACAGAAAAACACCATAGTGCCTGCCGACAGCGTGTATAAGCAACTCAAAAAACTGCATCGCTGCGTTACGGTAAGCGATTATCTCGCAGGGGATGAACTTCTGTATTACCGTCCGTCCGACTGACGTCCGATGCAAAAATCGTAACCATTTCGTCGGCACTGTTTTTTTGTTTGTCCCTGTAATAAGCGGCAATGGGTATCACGGCAGTTGCCGTAAACACGATTATAAAAATTATAATGGCACGTTTCATATGACTCTCCTTGACTTTGCGTGGGTTTTTATGTATAATAATATACTAACTTACTATATACGAAAGGGGATTTGGTTATGGCAGGTTATATTTCTCCTATTTCAATGGAGGCTATTTCAAGATTATGCGACGAACTCGGTAAAAATAACACCATTAACCCTGTGAATTACGAAAAATTTGAGGTTAAACGAGGTCTCCGTAATGCGGACGGAACCGGTGTTATGGCGGGGCTTACCCGCATCTGCTCGGTAGAGGGTTACTATATCCTCGACGGCGAGGTTATTCCAAAAGAAGGTAAACTCTCGTACAGAGGTTATGATATAAAAGATATTATCGAAAGCTGTATCAAAGAAGAACGGTACGGCTTTGAAGAGGTTGCGTGGCTGCTGATTTTCGGCTCGCTTCCTACCGTCAGCCAGCTTGACTCACTTCGTGAGGTTATCGGCGAATGTCGCACGCTGCCCGACGATTTTGTAGAAGACCTTATTATGAAACATCCTTCAAAGGATATTATGAACAAAATGGCTCGTGGCGTAATGGCACTTTACTCGTTTGACGAAAACCCCGACGACATCTCTGTTGCAAATGTTCTCAGACAGTCGCTGCAGCTTATCTCTCAGTTCCCGAGTATTATGAATAACGCTTATCAGGTTAAACGCAGAGCGTTCTACAACAAGTCGATGTACATCCACCCTGTTGTAAAGAACATATCTACTGCCGAGTATATTCTCCGCCAGCTCAGACCCGATAAAAAGTATACTCAGGAAGAGGCGCATCTTCTTGACATCTGTCTTATGCTCCACGCAGATCACGGCGGCGGTAACAACTCAACTTTTGCAACCCGTGTTCTCACCTCGAGCGGAACCGATACATATTCAGCAGTTGCTGCAGGTCTCGGCTCGTTAAAAGGTCCACGTCATGGCGGAGCAAATATCAAAGTCGCACGCCAGATGGATTATATTATCGAAAACTGTGCAGACCCAACCGACGAGGCACAGGTGAAGGATATGCTCGTTAAAATTCTCAACAAAGAGGCGGGCGATAAATCAGGACTCATTTACGGTATGGGTCACGCCGTATATACCAAGAGCGACCCGAGAGCAGTTATCCTCAAAGCAAACGCAAAAAAACTTGCGGTTGAACACGGCTTTGAAAAAGAATTTGTCACTCTTGAAAACATTGAAAAACTCACTCCCGAAGTTTTTGCAGAGGTGAGAGGAGTCGATAAGGCTATGTGTGCAAATGTCGACCTCTACTCAGGGCTTGTTTACAAGGTGCTCGGTATTCCCGAAGATTTGTACACGCCGCTTTTTGCCACTGCACGAATTACGGGTTGGTCTGCTCACAGACTCGAGGAAATAACATCAAACGGCAGAATTATGCGTCCCGCTTACAAGAGCGTTTCAAAGCCACGCAATTTTGTTCCGCTCGGCAAGAGGTAAACGCAGTGCTTTTGTCTTTGTCGCTTTGCTATGTTCTGTCGCTGCTGTTTATGACTGCGGCGGCAGTTGTTACTGTAATTTGCAGCGTGGCTGATAACAGTTTCGGGTTAACTGTTGCTGTTTTTATCCTGCTTTTTGCGTCACTGCTGACTCTTGCCGTCGATTCATTTCGCAAACGGCAGTCCGGCAGAGCGTTCGATTTTGAAAATGCAGGCGGTATGAAAACGGTGTCCTACCTTTGTGCAGCTGCCTTTGTTGCCGAAACGGTTTCAAACGTGCTTAAACTGTATGGGTATTACACCTCGGATATTATCATTAAGGGCAGGGCGGTGCTGCTTGTTTTTATTGCCGTAACGTCACTTTTAAGTGCATTTTTATTTGTGCTTGTTGCAAAGTCGTACGGCAATACAAATTACGAATTCACCCGTATTCCCGCACTGTGCTTTGCACCGCTTGTGTGGTCGCTTGTCAAGACGGCACAACACCTTGGCGACGAACTTATTACAACAAACGACATTTCGTCCGTAATAAAAACAGTCCTGATAACAACCCTTATGCTCTTTTTCTACTCCTTCGCTGCAGAAACAAAAAAAGTCGGTACAGCATCTGCCGGTACTGTGTTTTTTTCGGGAGCGGCGTTCGTAACAGGTGCTCTTTATTTTGTGTCAAGACTTGCACTTTGCCTTGCACAACGCAGCGAAGTTGTAACGTTTGAAAATGCGTTTTCGCTTACAGCACTTATTATCGGTGTTTTTGCACTAATCTTCAGAAACAACATAATTAAAACTACTACTGTATAAATGACTTTTTTAAATAATCTTCAGACAGTGGCAATCCAGGTGCTTATCCTGTATCTTATAGCGGGCGTAGGATTTGCTGCAGACAAAACCAAAATATTCGTTCAGGCGGACGGCAAACGGCTTGTTGACCTTCTTTTCAACATCATATTACCGATTGCTGTTATCAACTCTTTTCTGTCTATGGAACGAACGAATGAGCATATTAAAGGACTCGGGCTTGCATTTTTGCTTGCGTTTATGACGCATTTGCTCGGCGTGGGAGTATCCTCGCTTACGTTTCGCAAACGGCCAAAGGCTGAGAGCGGCATTTATCACTATGCAATCACGTTTTCAAATGCAGCTTTTCTTGCATTGCCGCTAGCCGAAAGCGTTGTAGGTAAAGAGGGTATATTCTACTCCTCGTGCTACGTGGCGGTTTTTAACGTGTTTGCGTTTACATACGGTATCCGTGAAATTTCGGGCGGCAAGGCAAAAATCAATGTTAAAAACCTCATTCTTAACCCTGGGTCAATCAGCGTGATTATAGGCATTCCGCTGTTTCTCGCCGGCGTTACGCTGCCCGACTTCCTTCAGGATGCTATGTCCCGTGTAGCAGCGTGCAATTCGCCCATGGCAATGATTGTGTTCGGCACCTTCTTTGCAAACTGTAATTTTAAAAACATCTTCGCCAAAAAGGAAATATACTTCGTTTCTTTGCTGAGGCTGATTTTAATCCCGCTTGCTATGACGCTTATTTTCAAGCTTATAGGCGTAGAGGGCAGTATGCGTACTGCACTCACTATATCTGCCTCGGCACCTATTGCAACAAATACTGCTATGTACAGTGCCAAGTATGATAACGATACCGCACTGTCTTCAGAACTTGTGGGGCAGACAAGCGTTCTGTCGGTAATCACAATGCCTGTTATAGTTGCACTTGCAACTGTAATATAATTATACAATTTGTAATACAAATATTTCCAAATTGTAAAATTACGCAAACACCGATAGACAATCAAGCCAAAATATTGTATAATGGAAACATCAATAATAAAGAAGTGATACTATGAAACTTGTGATGACGATTGTTTCCAATACCGATGTGGAAAAAGTTCTTGCAGCCGTTGCTCAAAACGGATACTTTGCAACTAAAATATCAACAACAGGGCAGTTCCTTAAGGACGGACACACTGCAATCCTTATAGGCTGCGAGGATGATAAAGTAGAAAAACTGTACGAAATACTCAAAACCAACGTCAAAAAGCGTGTTGTAAAATCACCCGGCGTAAAAAGTACGCTCACAGGCTCGCTTTTAAATCAGGAAATTGACGTTGAGGAGTACGGTGCGGTTGCATTCACAATGGATATTGAAAACTTTCAGAAATTTTAATTAAATTGACAGGCAGAATATGAAATTCAGTTTTATCGGCAATCAGAAAGTAAAAGAGCAACTCGCATATTTAATCGAGTCTGACCGACTCCCTCACGCCATTATTATAGAAGGCGAAGAGGGTCTTGGTAAGCGTACTCTCGCAAAAGAAATTGCTCTTTCGCTTTTCTGCAGAGGCGAGGGTGAAAAGCCCTGCCGTGTTTGCCCTCAGTGCTCAAAGGTGCTAAAGGGCTACCACCCCGATTTATATGAATACTCTGCCACGGGCGGTGCCCGTTCGTTTCACGTAGACGTTATACGTGAAGTAAAAGAGGACGTGTTCGTTCGCCCTAACGAAGCACCGTACAAAGTTTATATTCTCGGCAACTGCCAGTGTATGAGCGAAAGTGCTCAGAACGCTATTCTTAAAATTCTTGAAGAGCCGCCTGAGTACGCACTGTTTATTCTTACCGTAAACAACAAATCCGCACTTCTTGAAACAGTGCTTTCAAGAAGTGTGACGGTATCTCTCGACGGCGTTGACGTCGCACAGGGCGCCGAATATATCTGCGACAAAATTCCCCAAACCGAGTATGCCGACGCACTCTCTGCCGTTACGGCGTGGAGCGGAAATATCGGCAAGGCAATTGACGCACTCGGCGACGGCAGGCTGTCAAAAATCAGTTCGGTTGCCTGCTCAATGGCGGACGCCCTTACCGATACCAACGAGTACGAGCTATTAAAAGTCTGCTCTGTTTTTGACCGTGACAGAGAAACGCTGATTGCCGCATTGTCACTGCTAAAAACTATTTTGCGTGACGCACTGCTCAGCGGTACGGGTGCAGACGCTCTTTCGGGTCAGAAGGAGCGTGCAACAAGTCTTGCCACTCAGCTTGGCCGTGAAAAAATACTCAGGCTTATCACAGCGTGTGACGAACTCACGGATTACGCAGGTAAAAACGGCAACAACGCAATCCTTATAACTAAGGTTTGCTACGAACTCAGAAGAGCACAAAACAGGTAATAATACCGGAAAGGTTATAAAATATGGTTAAGGTTGTAGGTGTTCGGTTTAAGGACACAGGCAAAATGTATTATTTTGACCCACAGAAACTCGAGATAAAAAAAGGCGACAGCGTTATTGTCGAAACCGCAAGGGGTGTTGAATGCGGCGTTGCCGCATCGGGCGTAAAAGAGGTTGACGACAGCGAGGTCGTTCAGCCGCTGAAACCTATTATCCGTGTCGCAACCGACAAGGACTTATCTCAGCTTGAGGAAAATAAAAAGAAGGCTGACGAGGCATACTCCGTCTGCAAAAAGAAGATTGCCGACCACGGACTCGAAATGGATTTGACCGAGGTTGAATACACTTTTGACCGCTCAAAGATTATCTTCTACTTTACTGCAGAGGGCAGAGTCGATTTCCGTGAACTCGTTAAGGATTTGGCGTCAGAGTTCCACACAAGGATTGAGCTGCGTCAGATTGGCGTTCGTGACGAGGCAAAAATGCTCGGCGGACTCGGTATCTGCGGCAGACCGTTTTGCTGCTCAACATTCCTCAACGATTTCCATTCTGTATCTATCAAAATGGCAAAAGAGCAGGGACTCTCGCTCTCACCGGGTAAAATCAGCGGTTGCTGCGGCAGACTTATGTGCTGCCTGAAGTACGAGCAGAATTCTTATGAGTATCTCAACAAAATCACGCCACGCATCGGCACAAAGGTTGACTGCCGTGAGGGCAGGGGCGTTGTGGTTGACAGTGCAGTTCTCACAGGAGTGCTCAAAGTACGCCTTGACAGTATGCCCGACGGTGCTCCCGTAACCGTAAATCGCAGCGAGGTAAGAATTGTAAAATAATATCAAAAGCAGATTTTTGCAAAAAAAACTTGCATTTTGTTTTGCTCTTTGTTATATTATATGTAGGAATATGGAATCCCTAATTTTTACAGGAGGTAAGATTTATGGCATACGCAATTAACGATGATTGCATTATGTGTGGTGCTTGTGCAGGTGAATGTCCTGTAAGTGCTATCTCAGAAGGCGACACAAAGTATGTAATTGATGCTGATGCTTGCATCGATTGCGGTTCTTGTGCAGGTGTTTGCCCTGTGGATGCTCCTCAGGCATAATGTAATAAGAACATAATAAATTACGCCGCATAATATATGCGGTGTTTTTTATTGTAATTTTTATACTTTTGTGTTAAACTGTATATATGATTAAAATTTTACTCTGGGATTTGGACGGCACGCTGCTCAACTTCCTTGCAAGCGAAAAGAACTCACTCAAAGCAGCGTTTAAAAAATTCGGACTCGGTAATTGCGATGACGAAAAAGTTGCACGCTACTCGGCAATAAACCTCAAACACTGGAAAATGCTCGAACGTGGCGAAATAACCAAAGAACAGGTTAAGGTTATGAGGTTTGAGGAATTCTTCAGAACTGAGGGAATAGACTGTGTTTCGCCCGTCGATTTCTGGCACGTTTACGAACAGGGACTGCCCGACACAGTTGAGTTCATAGAAGATTCATACAGTATTGTAAAGACGCTTTCGGCTGATTACAAACAGTATCTGGTAACAAACGGCACGCTTTCCGTTCAAAGAAAAAAGCTTGCCAAATCAGGGCTCAACAACATAATGGACGGTGCGTTTATCTCTGATGAGATAGGGTACGAAAAGCCCGATAAACGCTTTTTTGACGCTGTTTTCAGCACCCTGTCGCCCTGCATAAAAAACGAAATAATGATTATCGGCGATTCACTTACAAGCGATATGAAAGGCGGTGCGAACGCAGGCATAAAAACCTGCTGGTACAACCCCGACTGCAAACATAACAACAGTGGCTTGCCGCTTGATTACGAAATAAATTCACTCAGCGAAATATACAGAATTCTTAAGGAGGATTAATTATGAAAGTAGCAGTTAGGTACTATTCGGTCACAGGTCACACAAAGAAAATTGCTGACGCAATTGCAGGTGTTTTCGGAGTTGAGGCACTCACGGTGGACGTTCCGCTCGAAGAGGATGTAGATATTCTTTTTCTCGGCAGTGCTGTTTATGCCGCAAACCTTGACGCAGCAGTCAAAGACTTCATTAACGGAATTTCGGTTAATGTCGGCAAAATAGTTAACTTCTCATCAGCTGCAATCCTTAAAGGTACACACAAGCAGGTTAAGGACGTAGCAGAGGCAAGAGGCCTTACGGTGGACGACAACAACTTCTTCTGCAAGGGTGCGTTCAAGTTTATCGCAAAGGGAAGGCCCAACGACGGCGACGTAGCCGCAGCGGTCGATTTTGCAAAACAGTTCCTTGAAAAATAAGTTTATAAAAAAGAAAAATCCCCGACTCTGTCGGGGATTTGCTTTTGTCAGATTAGAGTTCAATCTTGCCGCTTTCTTTTTCGTTGATTACGTAGTAAACAGCACTGTCCTCAGCCTTTACATAAAGTCTGATTGACTTGATTGATGATGCCTTGTGGCCTGCAGCAACCCAAGCAGCCTCAACTTTTAAGTTGATGTCTGCAACTTCAATCTGCTTGTCAGCAAACTCAAAGTAGATTTCCTTTGTAGCCATCTTCTGAGCAGTCTTCTTAACAGACTTTTCAGCTTTCTTTGCTGTGCTCTTAGTTACTTTCTCTGCCTTCTTAGCTGTATCCTTAGTAACCTTCTCAGCTTTCTTAGCTGTTTCCTTTGTTACTTTCTCAGCTTTCTTGGCTGTTTCCTTTGTTACTTTCTCAGCTTTCTTAGCTGTTTCTTTAACAACTTTTTCAGTCTTCTTTGCAGCTTCTTTAGCTTCAGCTTCAACCTTAGCAGCTGTTTCCTTAACAGCCTTTGTAGCCTTCTTAGCAGTGTCTTTAGCTGCTTCTGTCTTCTTTGTTGCCATAGTAGTCATTCCTTTCGTAAACTTTATATTTGTTTGTGAATTAACCTGTTTTGTAGCCAAACTACAATTATTATGATATTCAAAAAATATTTTATGTCAATATTTTGTGCAAATTATCTATACAATGTGTAAATATTGTGATTTTATTTTTTTTAAAATTGGTAAAGTTGCACAACATTTGCCCTGTATTTTTTACGCTACAACATAATCACAACCGCTTAATTCATTGACACGGGAATTAAATTGTGATTTAATATATAATATATAAATTACTATTATGGATAATTATGTCCGTTTGAGGTGAAAAGTGATGAAAGTAGTAATTCTTGCAGGCGGCTTCGGCACAAGAATCAGCGAGGAGAGCGAGTACAAACCAAAACCGATGATAGAGATTGGCGGCAAGCCGATTTTGTGGCATATTATGAAGGAGTATTCGCACTACGGTTATAATGATTTTATAATCTGTGCCGGCTACAAGCAACATATTATCAAAGAGTGGTTTGCAAATTATTTTCTTCACAACAGCGACATCACATTTGATTTTACTTCAGGCAAAAACGATATGATTATTCATAATCAGCACTGCGAGCCTTGGCGTGTAACCGTTGTGGATACAGGTATGCTCACTATGACGGGCGGCAGAATAAAACGAATTCAGCCTTTTATCGGCAACAACACGTTTATGATGACTTACGGCGACGCTGTTTGTGACGTTAATATTCAGGAACTCGTTAAGTTCCACGAGTCGCACGGTAAAATTGCAACGCTGACTGCTACAATGCTTGAACAGAGCAAGGGCGTTCTTAATATCGGCGGCGATAACGCCGTAAAATCATTCCGTGAAAAAAATGTTTCTGACGGTGCTCCCATTAACGCAGGATATATGGTACTCGGACCCGAAATATTTGATTACATCGACGGCGACGAAACTATATTTGAGCGAGAACCTATGGAAAAACTTGCTGAGAATAATCAGCTTATGAGCTTTGTTTACAAGGGATTCTGGCAGTGTATGGACACAAAACGTGAAATGGATTTACTCGAAAAACTCTGGAACACGGGCAACGCTCCGTGGAAGACCTGGGAGGACTGAATGGACTTATCATTTTACAGCAAACGGCGAGTGCTTGTAACGGGGCATACGGGATTCAAGGGAGCATGGCTTTGCAAAATGCTGACCCTCCTCGGAGCAGAGGTTACAGGTTACGCACTCGAACCGCCTACAAATCCCAATTTATTTGATATGCTTTCGCTATCGGTTGACTCCGTAATCGGCGACATACGTGACTTTGACAAACTCAAGTCCGTGTTTGATAAGGCACAGCCCGAAGTCGTTATTCATCTTGCGGCACAGCCGATTGTGCGTGACAGTTATAAACTGCCTCGCTATACCTACGATACAAACGTTATGGGTACCGTTAATGTATGCGAGTGCGTTCGGCTTACACCAAGCGTAAAGTCGTTCCTCAATGTCACTACCGACAAGGTATACGAAAACGAAGACCTGAATATCGCTTTCACCGAGGATATGAAACTCGACGGATACGACCCTTATTCAAACAGCAAGTCCTGTTCAGAACTTGTTACCCATTCTTATCAAAAATCATTTTTTAAATCTCAGGGCGTCGCCGTTTCAACCGCAAGGGCGGGCAACGTAATCGGCGGCGGCGACTTTGCAAACGACCGCATAGTTCCCGACTCGGTGCGTGCCGTTATCAGCGGGAACGAAATAGTTGTCAGAAATCCGTATTCAACACGTCCGTTTCAGCATGTGCTTGAGCCGCTTTATGCGTATCTGCTTATTGCAATGCGGCAGTACGAAAACGGTGAATATGCCGATTGCTATAATGTTGGTCCCGATGATTGCGACTGCATCACAACGGGCGAACTCTGCGACTTGTTCTGCTCTTATTACGGCGGCGGAGCAAAGTGGAAAAACGTCAGCGAGCAAAACGCCGTTCACGAGGCTGGGTTCCTTCGCCTCGATACGTCAAAACTAAAATCAACATTTGCATGGCAGCCTGTTTGGAATATTAAGACAGCACTGCAAAAAGTTGTTGAGTGGACAAAAGTATATGCCGACGGCGGCGATGTTGACGCTGAATGTACAAAGCAGATAAACGAGTTTTTAGAAAGTGTTAATTAAATAGTATGTTTGAAAATTTATCGCAAAACGAAGCAAGAGAAAAAATCTTTAAACAGATTAAAGAATATTACAATACGTTTATGACGGAAAAGCCGTATAAAGAGGGCGACAGAATACCGTATGCATCACGAGTGTATGACGAAAAAGAGGTTGTTAACCTCGTGGATTCAGCACTCGATTTCTGGCTCACATCGGGAAGGTACTGCAACGAGTTTGAAAACAAACTTGCAGATTATCTCGGCGTTAAATACGTTTCACTTGTGAATTCCGGTTCATCTGCAAACCTTCTTGCATTTATGATTCTTACTTCTCCTTTGCTTAAGGAAAGGAGAATCAACCGAGGCGATGAGGTTATCACTGTTGCCGCAGGATTTCCTACCACGGTTGCACCGATTATTCAGTACGGTGCAGTTCCCGTATTTGTTGATATTACAATACCCGAGTACAACATCGATGCAGCGGCACTTGAAGCTGCTGTTTCGGATAAAACCAAGGCTGTTATGCTTGCACATACTCTGGGCAATCCGTTTGATATCAAGGCGGTAAAAGAATTCTGCACAAAGCATAATCTCTGGCTTATAGAAGATAACTGCGATGCACTTGGCAGCGAGTACACTCTCGACGGTAAAAAGGGACTTACGGGTACTTTCGGCGATATAGGCACGTCGAGTTTCTATCCTCCTCACCATATGACAATGGGCGAGGGCGGTGCAGTTTATACCAACAATCCGCTGCTTCACAAAATCGCACGTTCAATGCGTGACTGGGGCAGGGACTGTGCGTGTCCTTCAGGCGTTGATAACCTTTGCGGTCACCGTTTTGACGGACAGTACGGCGAACTTCCGCAAGGGTACGACCATAAGTACGTGTACAGCCATTTTGGCTACAACCTTAAAGCAACCGAAATGCAGGCGGCAATTGGCTGTGCTCAGCTTGACAAGTTTCCGTCGTTTGCTGAACGACGCAGATATAACTTCAACCGCCTTGCAGAAAAACTCAGTGCCGTTCAGGATAAACTGATTCTCCCTGAGGCTCAGGCAAACAGCAACCCCTCGTGGTTCGGTTACATAGTAACCTGCAAAAAGGGCGTTTCAAAAAACAAGGTCGTTCAGTACTGCGAAGAACACGGAGTTCAGACAAGGATGCTGTTTTCGGGCAATATCGTCCGCCAGCCTGTATTTGACGATATACGTGGTACCGACAAGTACCGTGTATCGGGCGACCTTTCGGTTACCGACAGAGTAATGGCAAACTCCTTCTGGATTGGCGTATACCCGGGTATGACCGACGCCAAGCTCGACTATATGGCAAAAATTATTACAGAGGCTGTTAATAAATGAGAATAAAGGTTTCAGACTATATTGCACAGTTTTTATATGATAACGGCATAACCGACTGCTTTACTGTAGTCGGCGGCGGAGCTATGCACCTCAACGACTCGTTCGGAAATCACAGTGGCATTCGCTGTACCTATAATCATCATGAGCAGGCAAGTGCAATTGCAGCTGAGGCGTATTACCGAATTAATAACAAACTTGCACTTTGCTGCGTTACTACAGGTCCCGGCGGAACAAATGCAATTACAGGCGTAGTCGGTGCCTGGCTGGATTCTATTCCTATGCTTGTTATCAGCGGTCAGGTTCGTTACGATACAACTGCAAGAAGCACGGGGCTTCCAATCCGTTCGCTCGGCGACCAGGAATTTGATATCTGCAAAGCAGTGTCTTGTATGACAAAATACTGTACAATGGTTACCGAGCCGCTCAGCATAAAATATCATCTGCAAAAAGCTTTGTATCTTGCAAAGCAAGGCAGACCGGGTCCGTCGTGGCTTGATATACCGCTCAATGTTCAGGGGGCGTATATTGACACCGACGATATTACCGAAGAGTTTAAACCGGATGACTCAATGTTTGCCGCAAGCGATGGCGATATTGATGCAATTATCAGTAAACTTAAAACGTCAGAGCGACCTGTTATAATCGCAGGCTCAGCCGTTCGCACTTCCGGTGCTTATAAAGACTTTTCTGAACTTATAGGTAAAATGGGCGTTCCCGTAACAACCTGCTGGAACAGTATAGATTTAATTGAAGACGATAACCCTCTTTATGTCGGCAGAGGCGGTATAATGGGTGACAGGGCAGGTAATTTTGCTGTTCAGAATGCAGATTTTGTGCTTGCACTCGGCTCAAGGTTATCCATCCGACAGGTCGGCTATAATTACAAAACATGGGCGAGAGAGGCTTTTGTCGCAGCAGTAGACATTGACGGGGCAGAACTTAAAAAACCTACAGTACACATCGACCTTCCTATTTGTGCCGATGTAAAGTCGGTTATCGGCAGACTGTCTGCAAAAATCACTTCTCCTTTATCGGATTATTCAAAATGGGTAAACACCTGCATACAGTGGAAGAACGACTACCCCGTAGTGCAAAAAAAACATTTTGACGATACAGATAAAGCCAACGTATATGCTTTTATTAAAACACTTTCTTCATCACTTCCAAAAGATGCCGTAACAGTTGTTGGCAACGGTTCAGCCTGCGTTGTTGGTTCGCAAGCATATGTGATTAAAAACCGTTCACGCTTTATTATCAACAGTGCGATTGCCTCAATGGGATACGACCTTCCCGCCGCTATAGGTACAGCCCGTGCAGCAGACAGCGACATCATATGTATCAGCGGCGACGGCTCAATTCAGATGAATCTGCAGGAGCTTCAGACAATTAAAACCAACAAGCTTCCCGTTAAGATTTTTGTTATTAACAACAGCGGTTACCACTCAATCCGCCAGACGCAGAGCAATCTGTTCGAAAGCCGTTTTGTCGGTATCGGGCAGGAGAGTGGCGACCTTGAGTTCCCACCGCTTGAAAAGCTTGCTGCGGCATACGGTTATGACTATTTAAGTTGTAACTCAAATACGCAACTCGGCGAATTCGTTAACCGCACGCTGTCACACAGCGGCAGTGTAATCGCCGAAGTGTTTGTCGGCACAAAGCAAAACTTTGAACCTAAGTCGTCAGCAAAAAAACTACCGGACGGAACGCTCGTATCTCCGCCTCTTGAAGATATGGCACCGTTTTTACCGGACGACGAAATGGACAGAATAATGATAATTCCAAGGATAAACAATGATTAACAAAGCAGTTGTAACAGGGTGTAGCGGAGCAGTTGGCTACGGTCTTGTAAAAGTACTTGTATCTCACGGAGCAGAGGTTGTAATCCTCGGACGAAGTATGCCGGAACTTTACGGTATTAATCCCGCAAAAATAAAGTTTTACAAGTGCGAGCTTTCACAGTATGCCGGCTTCACCTGCGACGAAACCGCAGATGCGTTTTTTCATCTTGCATGGAGCGGTACATACGGCGGCGGCAGAAACGACGCACAGCTTCAAACTAAAAACGTTGATTACACGCTTGAAGCGGTAAAACTTGCAAAAAGGCTCGGCTGCACTGCGTTTGTAGGCACAGGCAGTCAGGCGGAATACGGTATCGTTCCTTACGGTACAGTGCTTTCGCCGTCTCTTGAATGTAAGCCTCAAACCGAGTACGGCAAGGCAAAACTTAAAGCTTGCACAGATGCAGGCTTGCTTTGTAAATCGCTTGGTATTAAGTTTAACTGGTGCAGAATAATTTCTTCTTACGGAATCGGCGACAAGCCGCACACAATGGTAATGCAGACAATTGCAAAGCTTATGTCGGGTGAAAGCTGCGACTTCACTCCCTGCGACCAAATATGGGATTACATAAATAACGAAGATCTGGGGGAGGCACTTTACCTTACGGCAAAAAATGCTGCGGAAGGAAGAATATATGTTGTCGGCAGCGGAAGTCCAAAACCGCTTAAAACCTATATTGAAAATATTTACAGAGCAGTTGGTAACAAAAATGCCAAATGTAACTTCGGTGCTTTAGACTATTTTGAAAACCAGCCGATGTACCTTTGTGCCGACATATCAGATTTAACGCACGACACGGGATTCGCACCTCGTATACCCTTTGATGTTGGTATAGCACGTACTGTTGAATGGTATAAAAATCTTACTTGTAAAGAGGACTAAAATGAAAAAAATCGGAATAGTTATTCCTTGCTATAACGAGGAAGAAAATATTGTACAGATTACTGCCGCTGTTGAAAACGAACTCAAAAGTTCACTACCGCAGTATCTGTACGAAATACTGATAATTGACAATTGTTCAACCGATAACACGCAGGCTCTTGTGCGTGGTATTTGCGAGAGCAATAAGAACGTCAGGGCGATTTTTAACGCAAAGAATTTCGGACAGTTCAATTCGCCGTATCACGCACTGCTTCAGTCGGGGGGCGATTGCACAATACTTATTTGTGCCGATTTTCAGGACCCTGTTGAGATGATACCCAAGTTTGTTCACGAGTGGGAAAACGGCTACAAAATTGTGTGCGGTATAAAGACTGCAAGCAAAGAAAACCCGTTTGTACGTATGGCGAGAACCTGCTACTACAAGATGATAAAAAAGATGTCGCCTGTTGAACAGATTGAGCATTTTACAGGTTTTGCACTCTATGACAAATCTTTTATAGACGTGCTTCGTAACCTCAACGACCCAACCCCGTTCCTTCGGGGAATTGTAGCAGAACTCGGTTTTAAGCGTAAAGACATCGAGTATACCCAGCCCAAACGTGCTGCGGGTAAAACGCACAACAATTTCTTTACGCTTTACGACGCTGCAATGCTCAGCTTTACGTCTTACACAAAAATCGGTCTGCGTATTGCGTCGTTTGCAGGGTTTATTGTGGGTATGATAAGTGCTATAATCGGTATTGTTTATCTCATTATGAAACTCATCTGGTGGAACAGATTCCCGGGCGGTACCGTGCCGACGGTAATCAGCATTACGTTCCTCGGTTCTGTGCAACTGTTCTTCCTCGGGTTCCTCGGCGAGTACATAATGAACATCAACACACGGGTTATGAACAGACCGCTTGTTATCGAAGAAGAACGCCTTAATTTTGAAAACGATACGGAGAATACAAATGGTTAAACTTCATTATAATAAAATACGGTGTGCGGCACTGCTTATGCTGATAATTCCTGCCTATATCTTCTTAATCAGTTGGGTAAAGCCGCTTATCGGATTGCCCTGTGCATTTTTGATTTCTGTGGCGCTTGTGCATGCGTCAAATGTTGAAGACAGAGTTATAAATGTCAGACTCTCAACGCTGATTACTATCGGCGTGCTGATACTGCTGTGGGCATTTCTGTCGGGGCAGGGCGGCTTTTTCACGCAGAAGAGCGACTATGAGTACCGCAACGTAATCTTCAGGGATTTGCTCAATTATAAATGGCCCGTTGTGTACGGCGGAGAAAATGACGAAAGCCTTGTTTACTACATCGGGTACTGGCTGCTTCCTGCGTTAATCGGCAAAGTGGCAATTTCATTAGGAAATTTTGCCGCAGGCTGGCTTGTAGCAAGAATTGCTATACTCATATGGACGGTAGTGCTTGTATATACTGCGTTCCTGCTTGTGCTGTTCAGAATAGGTAAGGGACGACGCAAGGCGGTTTATATCGCTTTTGCGGTTTTTGTGCTTTTTTCGGGTATGGACGCACTTTGTTCGCTTGCTCATCCCGATGACTTTTCAAGTCACCTTGAGTGGTGGGCTGGGTACTTCCAGTACAGCAGTATGTCTACTCAGCTATGCTGGGTGTTCAATCAGGCTGTACCCACGTGGCTTGCATGTGCTATAGCGTTTAATGAAAAAGACGAAAAATCATTTGCCTTCATAGGTCTTGCACTCCTGCCGACTTCGCCGCTTCCGCTTGTGGGACTTGCGGCGTATATGCTCGCTTTTGCTGTAAAAGATTTTGTTGTTTCGGTAAAACAAAAACAGGTAAAACAGTTCTTTGGCAGAGTGTTTACCGTTCAGAATATCATTGCTGTTGTTACGCTTTTGCCCGTTTTCGGACTGTATTATCTCAATAATGTGTATTCAACCGCAGCACAAAACAGCGTTCCTGCAGGCAGTGACGCAACGGAAGTCAGTGCCGTATCATACATAGTTATGTACATAATGTTTGTGCTGTTTGAGTTCGGATTTCTTCTTATGTTTGTTAAAAATAAAAAAAGGCGGTTTGATTCATTAGTTATCCTTGTGACGCTTTTGATAATTCCGTTTATCAAAGTGGGAAACTCAATCGACTTTTGTATGCGTGCGTCAATTCCGTCACTGTTCTTGCTGATGATACTTCTTATTGAATACCTTGTGCCCGAACTCACACGTAAAAAGCCCGTGAATGAAGACAAGAATTCAAAAGAATATCTCAAACGTGCAAAACGACTGCTCACCGTAATGCTGATTTTCATTATCGGTTGCGGCACACCTTTTGTTGAATATTTGTCCTCAACAATAAAGTATATTAACACGGGCGGCGAGTGCGTTACTCAGTTCGATTATATGGATACTCTCGCAACGCTTCCGCTCAGGAGTAAAAAGAACTTTGTCGGCACGCAGTCGCACGACTCTGCATTCTATAAATACTTAGCGAACGACAAATAATAAATCCGCACTCAAGGAGTGCGGATTTGCTTTTATTGTTTTGGATTTATTGACGGCTTGTCGCCGAAAAGTTTGTTAAAGCTAACTTTGTTGAATTTTGACACAATCAGATAAGCAATAATTGCAATAATAATTCCTACCTGCAATGCACCGAACAGATAACACAGTACGGATACGGTATCGCTGCCGTTATTTCTCTGACCGTGCGACGGCATTTTCTTTGCTGCGTCTGTTATCTCCGCACTGTCGCTGTCAGATACAGTACCTATGATATTTAACTCTTCACCGTCAGAGGATGTGCCTTCTTCATTCGGTGAAGCGTTGTCCTGCTGCTGTTCGCTGTCGGGTAAACTCGGCGGCTGCTGTGAGTTCTGACTGTTGTCGCCCTGCATCTGCGGCGGCTGCTGAGAGTTCTGACTGTCACCTTGCTGATTGTCACTCGGCGGAGTCTGAGGTCTCTGACCGAATTGCTGTGAGTTCTGCGAATTCTCTGAGTCCGAGTTGCTATTCTGACTTCCGTTTCCAAAGTTATCAATCGGATTTTCCTGTGAATTTCCGTTTGCGTCTCTCTTTTCAAACTGCTGTGACTGTGACTTAACTGCAAATTCAGGCGAGTTATCCCTTGCATAACTGAAAGTTATTGCACTCGTTCCTATAAGAACCGCAGCCATACCAATCATAATCACGTTTTTAACTGAGCGTTTCATAATTTCAACTCCTTATTTTATTACCTCTTCTGAGGTTAAGCTGAGTATAAATCACGTTGCTTAAACGAATATTAAACGGCAAAAAATTTAACAAATTCGTATTGATTATATTTTTTTACAGGACTATAATATATCTGAGGTGATTACATTGAAACAGCAAACGCTTACTAAGAAAAAGAAGTTCGGCTATGCGTTCGGTATATTTACCGAGTCGCTGATTTATAATATGTTTTATACATATTACCTTACGTTTCTTATCGAAATTGTGGGTATCAAGCCGATGTTCAGCTCAATCATTATTTTTGTATCAATTGCATGGGATGCTATTACTGACCCGCTTATCGGTAACTATACCGACCGACCCGGCGTTGACAAACGCAAGGTTATGCGAGTGTCAATCCTGCCTCTTGCCGTGATATTCGTTGTTGCGTGGACAAGTATCGGTGCAGGGCTTACGTCACAGACTGCAAAAATACTGCTGTACACACTGCTTTCAATGTGCATCTGGGTGTTCTACACTATGTATTCAATCCCTTATTATGCAGTAGTTGCAGAGCTTACAGAGGACTACGACGAAAGAACAGACATCCGTTCTCTCTCGTCTCTCCTCAATGCATTTTGCGTGGGCTTAGGCAATATCCTGCCTGCACTTGTTCCCACAATCGCAACGCTCCTCGGCGAAAAGTATAAGAGCAATTCGTATGCCGTTGTTGCAGCAATTATCAGCATAATCGCAGTTGCACTCGGATTCAACTGCTGCAAATCGCTTGAAGGCGTATACACTCCCAAAATGGCAAAAGAAGGCGAGACTGTCGAAAAAGTTACACTTAAAACAACCTTCAGGGCATTCGGC